>JANLUQ010000438.1:0-6014 GCA_031363565.1 Armatimonadota bacterium
TGGCGGTAAATGCCGCCGCCCTCGTACCACCAGCCCTCCGACTTCTGCGCGTTCGTCTGCACGGCCAGCACGTTCCGGCCCCCGTAATGGGCGGCCTGGCTGATGTCCAGGTTAAAGGGCGTGTAGCCACAGGGGTGTTCGCCCAGCAGGACCCCATTCAGGTAGACCTTACTGTCGCGGTACGCGCCGTCGAAGTTCAGCCAAAGGCTCTTCCCTTTGTCTGAGGCGGGCAGGGTGAAGGTCTTCCGATACCACGCGTCCGTCGGGATGAGCGAGCCGTGGCTAGGATCGCCTTTGGGCGTGAAGGCCGACTCTACGACGTAATCATGCGGCAGGTGAACGGTGCGCCAGGTGGCGTCACTCATCCCCGGCCGGGACGGGTCTGCCCCGCCGACGGGCGCGGAGCTGACGCCCAGCGAAACCGGGGCGGTGACGCCGCCACCGCCTGCCGTGTTCTCGACCAGGACGGCCAGGGCGTTCGGCCCCGCCGCGTTCCAGGCCGCGTCCAGGGGCACTTCAAACGGGTCATTCCAGCCCTCATGGTGCGATAGCTTCTGTCCGTTGAGGTAGACGGTGGCGTTGTCGTCCACGCCTTCGAAGCGCAGGGTCCGCCCCCGCGCGGCGGTAAGGGCCGGCAGCGTGGTCCGGAACCAGGTAAAGCCCTGCCGTCCACGAAAGACGTCGTCCCCGGTGGCCGCATCTTTCCAGTCGCCGCCGGTTGTGTCCAGTGCTGCGGCCGTCATGGTAGCCTCTTCGCCCGGCTCGCCGACGCGCCAGCGCCAGGCGGTCACGGCGGTTGAATCGCGAAGGACGACCGGCGCATTCTGATGGAAACGCCAGTCGGCATCCATGAGGATATGCTGCCGAGGGGCCGGCGCGGCGGCCCGTGCTGCGACAAGAGGGGATAGGGCGGCCCCAAGCGCCAGCGCGCCGAGCAGGGCAAGGTTCTTTTTCATGGGTGGAGTCTTAAAAGCGAAGGGTGGATTTCCTGATGACGGGAAGGCGAGGGCAGACGCCCGGTATATCGTTTCCGCGAAAGACAAGGATTACGGAAATTATACTATGATGCGGGGACAAAATGCAACAGCGGTGGAGGACGGAAGAAAAAAGGGCGCGGAAGAAGAAAGGGCGAACACAAGGTTCGCCCCTACGAGGCAAGCGGACAAAACGCACAGACAACCGGTGTGCCGCCGGCATTGGTGATGAGGACGGTACCGGGGATCGTGACCACGCCACCAGGGTGGGGGACGCGCAGATGTACCCCGGCGAACATGCCGGATTTCAGGGCACCGTTTCGGAGGTGCGGCGCAGGACGATCAAAGTGAAGGCAAACTCGATGTCGAGGCTCGGCAGGGTCTTCAGGCCCGCCCGCGCCTCGTCCGACAGGTGCCAAAAGGTCGGTGTCATTTGAATCAGGTGCAAAACATCTTCGGGCGGCAAAACACGATGGCAGCGAATCGTCTCAATGTGATTGGGGACCATTGCCCCCTGAAATTCCTCGACCGCCCGCCGCTCCTTGTCCCCGTCAATGTGGGGCAGGCCCAGCGCGTCGTGCAACGCGGCGAGATGCCCCTCGGCGGGGACTACGACTAGTGCCCTGCCGCCAGGGCGGAGGACCCGCGCGAACTCGGCCGGGTTCCGGGGCGCGAATACATTCAGCACGATGTCCAGGGAGCACGCGGCAAACGGCAGGCTCTGGTGGATGCTGGCGACCACGAAGCAGGCGCCCTTGTCCCTTGCCCCCAGCCTGATGGCCTCTTTAGAGATGTCCAGGCCGTAGCCGTCAGCGCCGAGGGGCAGAGTTTCCAGCAGCCGGCGGAGGTAGTACCCCTCGCCGCACCCGGCGTCCAGAATTCCCAAACCCGCCGTCTCGCTCCCGGCGAGAGAGGCGATACGGTCCGAGAGCGGTTCATAGTAGCCCTGGTTCAGAAACGCCCGGCGGGAAACCGCCATCTCCTTGGTGTCCCCCGGTGACCCAGACGCCTTCTGGTTGGCGAGCAGCAGGTTGATGTAGCCCTCTTTGGCGATGTCGTAGGAGTGGCCCACACGACATTGGAGGGCGTTCCCGGCCCGCGCCAGCCGTTCCCCGCAGCGGGGACAAGTCAGCAGGGAAAACGCGCGCATCAGCAGCCTCCCATCGCGCGCACGTGCTGCGCTAAACCCATCTGGTACAGGAATTCGATGCTTAGTAGGCTCATCCGCGTCCATACGAGCTGGGCCAGCGCGTTCAGCACGTCCAGGAACGTCCCCAGCCCGCCCTGGTTGCGTAGAGAGGAAAACCGCACCGCCCCCTGGCCCCGAGTTACGCCCGTCTGGGCCGAGGCTACTCGCGCTTGCGCCGCAGCGGGAGGCAGGAAGACGAGGGTGGGGGAAACAGCGAAAAGCGTTGACGCCGTAAGAGCGTGGCGGAAACGAGTCATAGGGTGATTTCTAATCGTGAGACAAACCTGGGCTTTGCTCCGTTTCTAGATTCTAGTTCTAGAAAGACGGCAGCTTTGACGTCCCCAACGCGAAGTTTCGTTCCATCGGCTGAGTCTAAAGGTCGCGCCAATTGGTCAAAGGGACGCCACTCGCTTGCGCCTCGGGAGAGCACAGCGCCGCCGTCTCGCCTTCCCAGTCATAGCCCCAATCGAAGGCTTGGGATAGGCCGCGGTTATCCGTACCGGGGTGACAAACGATCTCGGTCAGCCCTGCCCTTGCATTCCGGAGATATTGAGCAAGGACGGAGGCCGTCAAGTGCCCCGAGACCGCCATGCCGGAAAAGTGGTCGGAAGTTCGCAGGCCCGATGCCGCGATGTAGCGGCGCGAAAGCCGCGCCATCGCGGCCAGCGCGGCGGCCTGGGCGCGGCGGGCGGGCGATACAGGCACCCGCGCCGGGCCATCAATCGGCAAACGGATCGCCCGGATGCCGTGCTCGGCGGCGAGGGGGCAGATGACGCGCATGATGCCGGGGAGGGCGTGGAGGTGCTGGTGCGAGTCGAGGTGGCTGACCGCCACCCCGTTCAGGGCGTTCATTTGCGCACGCAGGGCCTCAGCGACCCGGCGGGTGGGCCACGCGCCGCGCGCATAGCCCGACAGGAACGCGCCCAGTGTAAGAGGGAAGCCGGGTAGGCCGACGAGGGTGAAATGCAGGCCCAAGTCCAGGGTGGGCAGCGCCGCCACGCGCCGCATGGCATCCTCAAAGGCCGGGCCGAGCGGCATCAGGCTGGCTGAGGAAACGACGCCTTCCCGGTGCGCCCGCTCTACGCCCTCGTTCAAGGCGGGGTGAAGCCCAAAGTCGTCGGCGTGGACGATGACGCGCGCCGTTCCCTCTTTCAAGGGCGGGCCGGGCGTGGGCGCGTTGGGCGGTGGGCAGCGGCGCGTCGGTAATCGGCCATCTCGTGCAGAATCTTGACGACGACCCCTCCCGAAGCCAGGGTGGAGACGCCCGCCGTGCGCTCGTAGTAGCGCATCGGGATCTCGGCGATGATAAACCCGGCCCGGTGCGTCTCGATCAGCAGCTCGGCGTCAATGAACGATCCTTCGCTCTGCAAGGTGATCTGCTCCACGATGGCCCGCCGGAACAGCTTAAAGGCGAAGTTGACATCACGCACCTTCAGGCCGAATAGGACGCGGATGAGCCGGTTGTAGACGAACGACATCGCCTCGCGCTTGATGCCCTCCGCCCGGCCCTGCCGGTTGCCGATCACCATGTCGGCGTTGGCTGCCAGCGGGATCGCAGTCAAGGCATCGTCCATCTGGATCGGCAGGTCGCTGTCTATGTAGAGTATCCAGTCTTTCGTGGCCGCCGCGAAGCCCGACCGCAGCGCTCCGCCCAGCTTGCGGTTTTTAGCGTGGTGAACGACCTTGAGTTCCGGGTGGCGGGTGGCGAGTTGGTCCGCAAGCGCGCCACACCCGTCGGTGGAGCAGTCGTCCACGACAACGATCTCTAGGTCCGAGGTGATTTTGTAGCCGGTCGCCAGCGCCTGGGCCACGCAGTTCTCGATGTTGCCGATTTCGTTGTACATCGGGAACACAAACGAAAGGCTCGGCAGGAGCGCCCTCGTCTCGGCAGTGTTTTTGTCTTCAGTCATTCTCGGTGCCTTCTCGTCATTTACGGCTTGCGGGGCATCGCCCGGACCAGGACCGTACGGCCATAGCGCCACAGTTCTTCCAGGTTCCCTACGCCGTATTTCTCGCGCAACTCGTCCTCGTCACTCGTCCGCATCGCATAGACGACGCCGGGGTGCTGCTTTATATTAAGAGCCGCCGCCGCGTGATCGTCTGTATAGATGACGGGTTGGTCTGAGTAATACCGCAAGCTAGGGTGCTTGAACCCTAAAGCATGGATAACACCGTCTGGAGGCGTCGTCAGCGCGGCGAAGACGGCCATCTTACGCTCCGAAACATCCGCCTCGCGTATCTTCCAGGTTGGTGAACACCAGGTTATCAAAAGAAATAGCGCCATCGCTGTTCCGGGCACGAGCCAAACCCCGGAATGCCGGCGGAATGCGATGATGGCAACTGCCGACCCGCCCAAGGTGAAGTCCCATTGCAGCAGAGTCCCCACCGTAATGCCGAATTTCTTCCCGACGATGTTCAGCGCGACCGCCAGAACTATAGCCAGCAATGCATACAGCCATAGAGGGATGAAAAGTAGCAATGTTTCAGCAAGGCTGGCAGATCGGCTTTTTTGCTTCTCCACCTGCTCTGATAGCCAGCGCCCGAGCAAGATAGCTACCGATGAATACATCGGGAAGATGTACGTTATCAACTTCGTCTGGGACGCGGAGAAGAAGCCAAACACAAGCACTGACCACAATAACAGAAACAGAGTTGGACCACTGACCCTCTTACGCAAAATAGCGGAAATCAGAAGCGAGGGCAAAAGAAGTGCCCAGGGCCAAAACAACGCCGGGAAGAACTTGAAGAAGTAAGTTGCGTTGCTGGTCTCCTTGTGCTCCGCCTGCAAGTAGCGCGTGACATTGTTCGCTTCCAGGAACCCGTCAATGAACAGCTTCCCGTGGAGGTGGATCATTAGCAGGAACCAGGGCAATCCCACCAAGAGGCACAGCGCGAAGCCGCCCCAGAGCGCGGGAGACAGAAGACGTTTCGCCTGCCGCGTCAGGCACAGAAAGGCGATGGTCTGAACGCCGATCAGGACCAGCGCGACCGGGCCTTTCGTCAAGGCGGCCAGGCCGGTCATCACGCCCGCCAGCACGATCCAGCGGGCCTGGTTCACCTGCGTCCAGGTGTAGAGCGCGAGCAGGGCCGACGTCAGCGTGAACGCCAGCGTCATGTCCGTCACGGCGGCGCGGGCCAGCAGGAAGAACTGAACGCTGGTCGCCAGTGCGAAGCCCGCCCACAAGGCGGCGCGCGGCGTCTGTGGGTATGCCCGCCGCGCCAGGACATAGGTGACGGCGACCAGGCCCACGGCCAGCAGCGCCGAGGGGGCGCGGGCGGCGAACTCAGAGACGCCGAAGAGCCGCATGGATAGCGCCGTGAGCCAGTAAAATAGCGGCGGCTTGTCGAACCAGGGCAGCCCACCGTAGTGCGGCGTCAGCCAGCCCGCTGGGCCGGAATGGACCATCTCCTTGCCGACCTGTCCATAGACCGGCTCGTCCACGTCCACGAGGGGCAGGCTGCCGAGGCTCCAGAATGCGAGTAGGGCGGTCCCCAGCAGGAGCAGAGCCAGCCATAAACGCTCCCGGTTTGGAGAGGAAGGTAAACTTGTTTCTTGGGCACGGATAGGCAATTATACCGGGGTAGGGGCTGGAAGTCAAACGCCCCACGCCACTCGCCAGGCATTTTGGAACGTCGCCATCGAGGCAAACCGGCGGGCGCGATCCGGCTGGCAGGCTTGGGCGACCACTTCAAACAGGGCGTGCGGCCCGCGAAAGGCATCGGGGTCGAGCGTCCCGTCGGATAGGAAGACTAGGGCCGCGCGGCCCATGACGAACGCCGTCGTTTGCTCGTCTATGAGCGCGCCCAGTTCAGATTCCTCGGGTGCCATGAAGCGGGAGGAGCCGAACATC
>JANLUQ010000460.1:0-9599 GCA_031363565.1 Armatimonadota bacterium
ACGCAGTACAAGAACAGCGGCCTCAGCCTGTTCGACCACACGAACATCGTGATCACCTCCGAGTTCGGGCGGACGATCCACGGCGACGTGGACGCCATCAAGGCGATGAAGATCACGGAGGCCGAGAAGCAGCAGATGATAGATGGTCAGGACATCTCTCAGCACTGGAAAGTGACCTCAGCGGCCTTCCTCGGCGGTGCGGTGAAGGGCAACACGCAGTATGGCCTGATTGGCCAGAAAAACCTACTTCCCATCCCGCTGATGCCCGACGGCAGCCTCGATCCGGCCTACGATCCGGCCACGGGGGAACTCAAGGCGGGCGCAAAGCAAAGCCCGCTCTCGTCAATTCCTGATCATGGCGATGTCTATGCCACCGCCCTATACCTATCCGGCATCAACCCCCACGGGCGCGGGCGAAACCAGCGTGGCCCGCTGCGCTTCATCAAGCGTGTCTGAACCTGCCCGCGAATCCGCTTTTTTGCCCTGGCTGAAAGCTTCTTCGCCCCGGTTGACAGCCTGCAAAGACTTGGGTATAATGGGTGCGTTACGGCGAGCGTAGTTCAGTTGGTTAGAACGCCAGTTTGTGGCACTGGAGGCCGTGGGTTCAAGTCCCATCGTTCGCCCTTCCTCACCCTTTCAAGCCACCTCGAGACAAAAAAATGACCTGGCTGCTAATCTTAGCAGCCAGGTCATTTTTTGCTTCGCTTCTCTTTGGAGCGTGTTGGGCACTGCCCAGCGCGAACCTCTGCGTATGGCTGGGGTGCATATGGCAGAGCTAGCGAAGGCCGTCCGGGTCGTCCTCATTGACGGGGTTGTTGGCGGTGTAGCTGTAAAGGTTGATGCCCCTCCCCGTACCCCAGCGGGTCCCGCGTCAGGAAACGCCCTTGCTGCGGGTCGTAGAAGCGATGTGTACACAGCACCAGCCCCGTGTCGATGTCCGTGTAGCAGCTCGCCTGCACCCCGAAGCCCCAAGGGTCCGGTTGCACCGGAACCGTACTCGTGCGCCTCCCGAAGGCGTCGTAGGCGTCCGCGCTCTGTATCTTCCTATTGCTATTGCACCGCTCCGCCACGTCCCCACAGTCGTCGAAGGTGCAAAGGATGGTGGCATTGGTGGAGGTCGGGCGCCGCGAGAGCAGGCCCGCCGCACCGAACGTGTTGACGGCAAGGAGGCTGTCCGCCCCGTCGTACTCACACACCGGATCGGAGCCATCATAGAAGAAGTAGGTGCGAGTGCTCCCCGCCTACTTCCACGCCTGAAGGCCGTCCCCGTTATCGCTGTCTGTTTGGATCATACTATAGGCCATCAAACGGTTTTCCGGGTCGAAGGTAAGCATTTGACGAGTAAAGCTCTTAGTTTCTGGAGTGAAATGCGTTATAGTACGTCTTCCCCTTATTTCTGCCATACACCAAAGGCATTTTCACGGATATTTCCCAGCCCGACCCAGCATCGTAAAACGCTTGAGCGGTTTTTGCTCAGGATGCCCGCGACTTTTTCCACTCCCGCCAGTCCCGCTCAGTCGCCTCGCTCATGGCCACAGCGGCGGCCTGGAGCCAGCCGGCGGGGCGGGCTTTCAAGTCCTTCCGCACGGCCTTAATGGCATCGGGGCTGCCAAGGTGGATGTTGGCGGTCTCCCAGCCCATCGCGCGTAGGAGGCGCAGCTCGTCGTCCTCAGTGCCCAGACCTTCCAGCGGAACGCGGGTGCAGTCGGGAGCGAGGCGGCGCAGTATCCACTGACCGCGCAGCTGGACGAACGGGTCGGGGCAGCGGACGGCGTGGGTGAGGAGGGTTTGGTAAAGGATTTCGAGCGACCCTTGATGGTTCTCGGCCCAGAGCCAGGCGGAGGGGACGAGGGCCTTGGCCTCGCGGGCAACCTGCCCCCCGGCTCGTTCGGCCAGACCGACGAAGCGCATGTGGCCCAGGCTGCCCAGGCCGGCCCGGCGGCGGGCCACGCGGTAGGGAGGGCAGGGCTTGGGCAGCAGGTGTTCCAGGCCCTTGCGGGCACTGGCTGGGGGGCCGTTCTCGACGGAGGGCAGGGCGTCCATCTTCTTCCAGAACTGCACGGGGTCGCCGAGGTGCTGCACGGCGACGGTGCGGAGCCAGACATGGTCCTCGGCCAGCACGAACGGCTTGCCACCCGCCTTCAGTCCAGCCGAGTAGCCGTCGAGGATAGCACCGGAGGCGGCCTCGGCCCGGCAGCGCAGGCCGTCAGCGAGGTGGGCGGAGGCGGCAAGCCGGACGAGGTCGAGGGTGTAGGGCATCTCGTGCGCCTCGTCGAAGTCGTTGACACCCCAGATCAGGCGGCCTTCGGCGTCGCGCCATGTGCCGAAGTTCTCGATGTGCAGGTCGCCGACGGCCAGCAAGACAGGGGCCTTGACGAGTTCGGGGCAGGTTTTGGGGAAGACCTGCACCCAGCGGTAGAAGGTGGACCGCAGGAAAGGGAAGGCGCCCGACGCCATCTGCTCGTGCTTGAAGGCGAGGTCGGCGGGCACGAGGGTGGTGCGCTGGGCAAGCCAAGCTTCATAGGCTTGGGTGGATTTTTGGATGTTCATGGCTACTCGTGCTTCCAGCCCGGCGGGTGGGCCGAGCTGGAACGAGTATACCACCTATTTGGCGGCCACCTTAATGCTGGCGGGCTGGATGTCCTTGGGGATGAACTCGCGGTCCACGAGGTCGGAGACCTTGCAGGGCTTGGTCAGGACTTTCTGGTCGAGGGCGGCATCGGCGATGGCCTGCAAATCGGCGTCGGTAGGCGTCAGCATGGAATAGCTCACGCGGTCCTTGGGCTGGGTCAGGACGAATTCCAGGAGCTTTTGGTTCTGGCGATACATGGGGGCGGCGATCTTGGCGGCCTCCAGGCGATGGCCGTCGGCCCACGCGCCCGATCGGGCGATGCCGCTGACCAGGTCGCGCACCTGGTCGGGGTGGTCTCGGATCAGGTCCTCGTGGACGACGAGGGCGCAGGAGATGAAGTGCGGCCAAACGTCTTTGGCGTAGTAGAGAACGCGGCCCGTGCCATCCATCTCCGCCTTGCCGCAGAACGGCTCGCCGACGAAATAGCCGTCAATGGCCCCGCTGGCGAGGGCGGTAGGCATCTGGGGCGGCGGCAGGACGCGGACGTTGATGTCGCTGGGGGCCATGCCCTGTTTCTGCATGAGCTGGTGTAGGACCAGATTTTGGTTGCTGTAGGGGCTAGGGATGGCGAGCGTTTTGCCCTTCAGATCGCGCAGGCTCTTGGCGGAGTCGCTCTTACGGACAACGATCTCGGAGCCGTCCCGGTGGCCGAGGTAGCAGATCTTGACGGGGACGCCCTGTTCGCGCAGCTTCATGGCAAGCGGAACGATCATAAACGTCGCCTGGATCTTCTTGGCCTTGATGGCGGCGGCGACGGTGGGGAAGTCAGTGAAGCGCTGCGAGTTGAAGTTGGTGCCGGTCGCGCTCTGGTGGGAAGCGTAGTCGGTGACGGGGCAAGTCAGGTGGCAGGTGACGGGCAGGAAGCCGACGGTCAGCTCCTGCCGGGCGGCAGCGTTGGGGCCGGAATGGACGGTATTGTCCGCCGTGGTCTGGGCGTGGTGCCAGGGCTGGAAGCGGAGCAGGGCCAGAAGGACGATGGCGACGACGACGCCAAGGGCGATCTTGAGTGATGAGGACATAGGGCTTTCTCTCCTTAATCTGATTCCTACCCCCGGCGTTCGCGCCGACCCCTCCCTCGAAGGGAAGGGTGGGCGAAAGCGGGGTTAGCCGGTCTTCTCGTGAGCCTCACCGTGACCGGAGAGCCGCATGACAAGAGGTGCCCTGGCCCCCACCGCTCACCCCTCCCTCCGAGGGAGGGGTCGGCGCGAGCGCCGGGGGTAGGATTACTCCACCTCGTCCAGCCCGAGTTCGTGGATGATGCGCTTCGTCGCCTGAACGACGTCCGGCTGGGTCAGGTCGCGCGGGCGCGGGGTGGTCAAGCGAAGCTCGATGCGGATGCGGGCAGGGCGTTCGGTCAAGACCAGGACGCGGTCCGCGAGCTGGGCGGCCTCCTCGATATCATGGGTGACGAAGACGACGGTGCGGGGGCGCAAGGCCAGGAGGCGGGCCAGCTCGCGGCGCAGGCGCAGGCGGGTCTGGTAGTCGAGCGCGGAAAACGGCTCATCCAAGAGCAGGATGTCGGAGCGACCAGCGAGGGCGCGGGCGAGTTCGACGCGCTGGCGCATCCCGCCCGAAAGCTGATGCGGGTAGTGCCCGGCGAAGTCGCCCAGCCGGATCAAAGCAAGCAGCTCATCCAGCTCGCGCGCCTTCAGCTCGCCGCCGGGCAGGTTCCGCAGGCCCAAGGCGATATTGTCCCGAACGGTCAGCCACGGAAATAGGCCGTCCTGCTGATAGACGGTCCGCAGGATGCCATTCGCCGTCACCGACCCCGAAGACGGCGCAAGCGCGCCGGAAAGCACGTTGAGCAGAGTGCTCTTGCCGCACCCGGACGGCCCGACAAGGACGACGAATTCGCCCTGGGCGACGGTCAGCGAGAGGTCTTTCAGGACGGAGACGGCCCCGAATGACCGCGAAACGCGGTCCAGATGCAGGGCGGCCTGCGTGTCGGTCATACTCATGCTGAGGCTCGTGTTCTAACGCTCGTAGCCCCAGCGGACCGAGGGCAGCCGCGTAAGCTGCATCAGCACTCGGTCCAGACCAACGCCGAGCGCGCCGATCAGGATCATATACAGCACGACCAGATCGAGCCGCAGGGCATTGTTGGCATCGGACACGCCGTAGCCCAGTCCGTCTTTGCAGCCGACCATCTCGGCGGCCACGATGACCACCCAGGCGACGCCGGCCGTCACGCGCAGGGCGGTGATGACCTGGGGCATGATGGCCGGCAGGGTCACATGCAGGAGCAGCTCGCGGCCCCGGAATCCGTAGTCGCGGGCCACACGGAAATGCACGGCGGGGATGTTCGCCACGGCGGCCATGGTGGTCAGGGCCAGCGGGAAGAACGAGGCCATGAAGATCAGGAAGATCGCCGGGGCGTCCCCAACGCCGAACCAGAGGATGGCGAAGGGGAACCAGGCCAGCGGCGACAGGCACCGAAAGAAGTTGACGCCGGGTAGGAAGGCGGCGCGCGCCAGGGGCTGTCCGCCCATCCAAAGCCCCAAAGGGACGCCGAGCAGGACGGCCAGGCCGAACCCGATGCTGACCCGGAACAGAGAGGCGACGGTATCCGAGAACAGCCGCCCCGAGTGCAGCTCGTCCGGGACGCCCTGCGCGACGGCCAGCGGCGAGGGGGTCCCATAGGTCGGAACCAGCAGTTGCCCATGGACGCGCAGGCTGGTGATGCCGGCCCAGAGGCCGAGCGCGGCCAGCAGGACGACCAGGGGCAAGACAAGGGCGACGATGTCCCGATGGGTTTGCGGCGGTGCGGATTTAGCCGCCGGGGCGTCGGTCGCCGGGGCGGGTGCGTTTGTGAGTGTTGACACGGTGTAATGATAGCACAGAACGGGGGAGTTACGCCACGGGCATTCACCCCATGGCTAGACGGCAGGGATGCGGGAGAGGAAAGGCGAACAGGACAGGAGGGGCAAACCTTGTGTTCACCCTTCCTCCTGTCGCCGCGCCTATTTGGCGAGCATCTTCTCCTGGTTGGCGATGATCGTCTTTTGGTTCGCCTTGATGTCGTACTGGTTCTTCAGAATGCCGTCGAGCTTATCCTGATTGGACTTGATCTGCTCCTGGTTCGCCTTGATGTCGTGCTGGCTGGCTTCGATGGTCTTCTGGTTCGCCAGAATTGTCTTCTGGTTGTCCAGAAGCAGTTGCTCGTTGTTTGTGTCTGCCATAGTGTCATTCTCCTTTGCGCTGTCTCGGTGCGTGCGTCTGGGCGGCGCGGTGGAACTCCATTAGAAACGCCGACTGTAACGCAGGCTGCTGGGCCGGCAGATGGACGGCGAGGCTGCCGAGGAGCCTTTGCATGGTCTGCCGACACTTTCGGACCTCATCTTGCCGGGCAGTCGCGGAGGAATGCTGTCGCGTCGTCGCCATGGGTCTGCTCCTCGTCGGTTCGTTCTACTCTGCGCCGCGCCCATAGCCGTGGCGGGCCAGGGCAGCGCCCATACGCTCATAATCAGCGGGATCGGTCGGCGTCAGGGTCGCCAGACCGTCCACATAACGGTTATACATGCAGAAGGCGGCGGCGATCAGGACCGTGTCATGGATGGCCTTGTCGTCCGCCCCCGCCACCCGTGCCCGCGCCACATGCGCCTCGAAGACATTGCGCCCGCCCTGCTGAACCTTCCCGGCGATGACCAGCAGCGCCTTCATCTTCTCGCTGATCGGGGCCGTCTCGAAGTCGGCCTTCACCTGGTCCACGATGTGGGCCTCGTCCCCCAGCAAGGAGCGGGCCGCCGCGCCGTGGGAGTTCATGCAGAAGACGCAGCCGTTCTCGGACGAGACGTAGGTGGCGATAACCTCGCGCTCGGCCTCGGTCAATGACGACGGCCCACGCAGGAGCGCCTGCGCCAGTCCCAGAAGGTGCTGCGCCGTCTCGGGATACTGTCTCAGCGGCCCGCCGATGCCGGGGACGCCTTCGGGGAGTGTGATGTGTGCCATGCGAATTTCCTTGATGCTGTAGTTTAGCACGGAACGGCCCGCCGCGCTAGGCCCCGCCGTACCTGCCGTCAGAGTACTTAGAGGCGGAAACCGTATCTGTAGAGAAGGGACGCGCGGCGTGTTTCCTGACGCCAGGTGAACCGAGGCGGACGCGAAGTGAAAATCACCGGGCCGCTAGGACGGGCGGTGAGGCCTGGGCTGGCAGCGAGACGAAGGTCAGCTTTCGGTCGAAGCCCGTGTACGGCGTTCCATCCACCTCGACATAGGCGCGGATGAACAGGTTGACCGGCGGCCCGTCCTGCTTCGGGGCGAGCGTCAGGTTACGCCCGTGCGAGAACAGGACGCGGCGGGCGTCCAGGCCGCCGAAGTAGAAGTCTTTCTTCTCCGGGGCGAGGTTCGCGGCGGCGAGGTCGGCGGGGGTCCAGCCGTAGCCGGGGACGAAGAACAGGACCCAGCAGCGGTAGCCGGGGTCGGTCTCCTTGCCCTCGTTCTGCGCCTTCAGCAGTGACCCGAAGCAGATGCGGGTGGGGATGCCCCGCGCGCGTGCCAGCGCGCCGAACAGCGAGTGCAGGTCGGTACATGCCCCGCCGCCGCTTGCCAGGCAATATTCGGCATCGCCCTGGTTGGAGGACTTGGGGGCGGTGGGACTTTTGGAGTAGTGCTGGGTGTTGTCCACGACATAGTCGTAGAGCAGCCGCGCCTGACGCACGACGTTGGTCTCGGAGCCGCAGAGGCGGTCCGCTAAGGCCTTCATCTTGGCATCCACGACCATGTGCGGGACATTGGTCCGCAGGTCATCGGCGAAGGCCGTCCGGTGCAGGTCGGTCAGTGGCCCGGCCTTCTGGGGATCCAGCGTAGTCGCAGACGCGTGCCGGCAGAGGGTGAAATCGGTGGAGATCGGGATGGCGTCCGCACCGGGCCGGTCCACCTCCGCATACAGATAGGTCATCCCGGTCGCGGGGTCCACCTCAGTCCGGAACCCAGCGGGCGCCTGGGCCACGGTGAAGTCCAAGATCTTCTGCGACTCGTCCTCCTGGGGCAGCCAGAACCAGACGCGCACCTTTTTGGTCCCCGCCGGGAGGTTTTTGATGGTGAGGGTGTGATGGATGCGGTAGGTCGCCTCCGGGGGCATCGGGGCGGCGGGGGCTTGGGCTAGCGCGCATGGTGCGGGCAGGAGCGCGGCGGCACACAGCAGCCCTAAAAGCGCCACAGGGGCGCAGAATGATCGGTACATGAGTTCGTCTCCTGATATCTCTCTCTGTCAGGGCATCATATCATAGAAAACAGGGGAGGGTTCGCAGGCCAAAGTTCGCGCCTTGAACTCCTTGACAGCGTGCAGGGGACTATTCTCAGTGTGACGGACAAACTAGCCCCTGACGCCAGGTGAAGGAAATCAGACGCGAGGTGAAAAGCATCGGCCCTTATATCCATCAAACCGGTAAAGGGATTTGTTGACGAAACCGGGGAGCTGTGTTATGATTGTAGAGGTGAGAACGCTCTGTCGGTGGCGGTTTCGGTGGGGCGAGAAACCCAAGATGACACAGTGGCACTCATCGGCGCAGTAAGGGAACCGCAATGAGGCATATCATTCTTCAGGTTATGGGGTAACGATTGTTGGATGACGCCTGAAGGCGAAGTCGAGTCAGCATGAGTGGCTAGAGCATAGCGGAACCAGCGTGGCTTAAGCGATTGGATATTCTATAAGCGAGCATATTGGCACGACCTACTCGGACAGCAATCTGTTAGGACCATTGGCAGCTTCCCCAGACCGCTTTGAGGCCGCGTCAAAGGAACCATCCCCAGGCACGTTCTGAGGGCGCACCAGGCGAAACAATAAAGTAATCAACACCATGAACAAAGCACTTTTACATACGGTCTGGCAGATCGCCGATCAGTTCCTACGGCCCTGCGCCGCCGAGGCCGACCGGGGCGGGGTGGACGGACCGGTCGCGGGCAACATCAAGCGGCTGGGCGAGGCGGGGTTGTTCGGGCTGGGCATCCCCACGGAGTACGGCGGGATGGGGGCGGACGAGGTGACGCGGCACGAGTACGCCGAGATTTTGGCCTCGGCCTGCGGGGTCACGGCGTTCACCCAGCAGCAGATCCAGACGGGGACTCGGCTTGTTGTGGAGGCCGAGAACGAAGACCTGAAATGCGCGCTGCTGCCCGCCCTGGCATCGGGGAGTCTGCGCTGCGGGATCGCGCTGTCCCACCTGCGCCGCAAGGGGCCCCCGCTCGTGCGGGCGGAGCAGGTCGCGGGCGGATACACGCTGAACGGGGTCATCCCCTGGATCACCGGCTGGGGGCTGCTGGACGGGTTCGCCCTGGGGGCGACACTGGAAAGCGGCGAGCATCTCTTTGTGTACATAGACAAGGCGCAGGACGGAGCGGCGCTCTCGGCAAGCGCACCGCTGGCACTTATCGTCATGGCGGCTTCGGACACGGTCGAAGTAGAGGTTCGCAACCTATTCATCCCCGACGAGCGTGTGCTGGCCTTGCGGCCCGACGAAGCTCTGAGGGTGGCCGATGACAAGACCATCACAACCCATGCCGCGCTGCCGCTGGGCTGCGCGCGGGGCTGTGCACGCTATTTGCGCGAGCTGGCATCGGAGCCGGGCCGCGAATCGCTGAACCAGACCGCCTTTGCCTTGACCTTGGAGATTGACGGCTGCCGGCGCGAGGCGCTGACCTGGTGCGACTGCTTCGCCCACCCCGACTACAAGGCCCACGCCCTGCGGGCGCGGGCGACGGCGAATGTCCTGGCCCTACGGGCGGCCCATGCGACCGTGATTGCGATGGGGGGACGGGCGCATTTGGTCACGTCCGCCCCGCAGCGGCTCTTGCGCGAGGCGCAGTTTTATGGAACGGCGGTGCTGACACCGGAGGTCCAGGCCAGCACATTAGACCAACTGATCTCGCCGTTCTTCGGGCTGTGATACCACCCATGACCGAGACACCGACGATTAGGGGAGCAGCCGAATCGCTCCTGAAACAGCTCCAGACCGCCCTGGGCGGCGCA
>JANLUQ010000603.1:0-5085 GCA_031363565.1 Armatimonadota bacterium
ATGGCCGGCGCGCGTGGCGACCGGAAAGATCGCGCCGAGCAGGATCAGGATCATTCCGAAGACAAGCAAGGAGATCGCCAACTCGACGAGCGTGAAGCCCGCGTGCCGCGTCGGGCGGCATCGAGCTGGACGAGGGGTGACTGAAGTTGGCCTAACATTCATGGTAGTATCCATTGTCGGCGGGAGTGCGCGTTTTTCTTAGAGCGCAAACCTAATAACCGTGATACCACTTGCCTCCGGCCTGATAGTCTGCGCTGGCAGACGGGTCAGTGGCGATGCTGCATGTCGGGGCGGCGCTGACGCTGCCGGGCGCATAGGTGCCACCGGCAGGGCAGACCGGGGCGCTTCGGATATAATTCGGGCTGCCGCCCATGTGGGTCAACTGGTATGTTCCATTCGGCCCGGCGACGGTCAGCGCGATCCCGTCTACGCTGAACGTCGCCGTCGAGCTGACCCCCAGCTTGCTGTCCATGACGCACTGGAGCTTGGCGCTGTTGATCTGATACAGGTTGGCGACGCAGCTTTTGGAGCGGGATGACTCGCGGGCGGCGATGAAGTTCGGTATGGCAATCGCCAGCAGGATGCCGATGATCAGGACGACGATCATGATCTCGACTAGCGTGAAGCCCCGGCGGTATGGGTAGCAAGAACGGATGTGATATGTCATTGAGTAGTCTTCTCCTTCGTGAGTATGCCGGGGGCCGGCGGGCTGTTACGGGCGGATACAACGTTTGCATTCCGGCACCGGGCCAGCGCGCAGCGTTGGAGGCCCTGCGTGGCCGCGTCGCAGGCGAACAGGGATAGGACATCAGTGTAGGAAGCCTCCGCCACTGCGTAATCCCCCTGACTATAGGCCAGGTCCGCGCGTGCCAGGGTGCCGTTGCCATAGTTCAGCGCCAGCAGGAGCAAGAACCTATCGCTCTGGAGCTTGCCGTCGAAGACGCCGCGCAGTGAATAGGACTGCCAGATGCGCTCCGTCTCGGCGTGCAAGGCCGGGGCGGCGGGACGGCGTCCGCGTCCATAGACGCGCGTAACCATTCCGACCAGTGATGTGTCGTAATGCCGGTTGAGGTAAACGTCCAGCCTGACCCTCCGCCCGTCGTCGTCGGCGATCAGCGGCAGGTCGCAGAACCAGGCCGGGCCGCCGGCCGGGTCGAGTATGCCGACGGGGACGCCGCGCACCGCCGCGTCGCGGATGATGCGGCGCAGTGGGTCTTCCGCCGACGCCTGCGGCGCGCTGATACCCTGTGCGGGGTAAAGAGCCTGCATCTGCGGATAGCGCCGCTTCAGATCGTCCAAGTACCAGAAGTTGGCCCAGGAATGAGAGTGCGAGTCGTAGATTCCACTGAGCAGGTCACGGCGGACCAGGACTACATCAGGGCGGACACCTTGCACGATCTGCAAGTAGAGGATGACCGGAGCTGCCGTATTGTCACCGTTCTCAATTAGGATGCCATGCGGCGGGACCGAGGCCAGCAGGTTGCGCCCGTAGTCCTCGCAGGTCCAGTTCTCACTAAGGCTCACGCCGCGATGTCCGATGGCCTGTACGGGGACGAGCGCCAGCGCGCAGACCACCCCGAGTGCCGCAAAGACCGGCCTTCTGCCCTGCTCAAGGCGCGGCTCCAGCGCGTGCCACAGGCCGAGCAGGCCGCGCCCGGCGCACACACCCATGACGATGTAGCTTGGAATGAAATAGATGTAGCCATTGTAGATAGCATAGTTAACCACGAAACCCAGGTCCGCGACGAACATCCAGGTCAGCAGCAGAGCAAGGGGCCGGTCCGCGCGTTGCCGCCAGAACAAGGCCAGGCCCACGGCTGCCGCCGTGACCAAAAGCCAGGAGAACTCCATGGGAAGGTTCCGGCTCCATGCCGCAAGCCGGTCCAGCACGAACTCCGGCTTCTGGTGGAACATCAGGGACGCAAATAGGCGGCCGGTGACGTGGTAGTAGAACGCGGAGAGCGTCTCGGGGTCGCCCCAGTTATAGGCCGGGTGTGTCCGCGCCCGGAGCGGCAGATAGAGGTATGTCAGCAGCGGCAGTGCGCCCAATCCCAGCGTCTTTGCCCATTCTTGATAGACCGCGCGGTCCTTCCAGCGCCTCAGCGCGGGCGCGGACCACAGCACAAAGGCGACGAAGCCCGGCAGGAACAGCGTGTTGCTCTGGTGCGATGTCAGCGCAAACCCGTAGGCCAGTGCCAGCATCCTGAGATCGCCCGCCCGACATCCCCTTGCCCGCCAGCGCACGGCCAGAAAGAGCAGCAGGCTGGTGAAAAAAGCGGCGAGTGTATAGGTCTCGGTGATGAGCGCCTGCTGCCAGAATGTCGAGCTGAACGCCAGCAGCCCCCCTGCTGTCAGGGCCAGAGGCCGGGGCAGTCCGGCAGCCCGTGCGAACCCATAGCAGCAGGCGACGGCCAGCGCCCCGAAGACGGCGCTCAGGACGTTCAGCCGCCAGACGAGGCTGCCCACCGGCAGGAGCAGCGTCCATGCTTTGCCCAGCAGGCAGTACAGCGGGTAGCCTGTGGGGTGGGGGATACCGAGGATCGAGACCACCGTCGCTAACTCGCCACAGTCGCCCCAGTACAGCGTTGGACAGAGCGTGTGCAGGTAGACGCCGAAGACGGCGACGGCCAGCGCCAGCGCCAGCAGGGTGTCCAGATATCGTCGGAGAAAAGGGTGGTTCATGCAGCCCATCGCTTGTACGGCGGAAATTTCGCACGGCAATAATGCCGGGATGACATCATTATCGGCAGATGGCGGCGGGACTTTAGGGCAGTACGACAAAAAGTAGACAGGCATGAAAAAAGCGGGGGCGCAGATGCGCCCCCGCTTGGAGAGAGTGTCCAGTGCTTAGTTCGACAGGCCGTGGTAGAACTTCTCGGTAAGGCCGTAACCGGTCGTACCGGCAGCGGTCGGAGAGCCGGCCGCCGAGGCGCTGACGGAGCAGGCGGGCAACTGGGCGACTGTGCCGGTGTAGTAGGTGCCGGCGGACGGGCAGACGGGAATGGCACGGATGTATCCGGTCGGGCCGACGAGCTGGAAAGCCGTTGCGGTGCTCGCCGCTGAGCCGTCGAAGACGAACGTAGCGGTCGAAGTGCCGGACAGCTTGTTGTCCATGGCGGACTGCTGCTTGGCGCTGTCGAACTGCTTGAGGTTGCCGATGCAGGACTTGGCGCGGGCCGATTCACGGGCGGCGACGAAGTTCGGGATCGCGATCGCCAGCAGGATGCCGATGATCAGGACAACGATCATGATTTCAACCAGCGTAAAGCCGGCTTTCTGATTCTTGGGGCGGAAAAACTTCATACGAAACTCCTTTTTCGAGAACGGACGGTGTGTTGATTTGGGCTGCGGCCCCGCGCTTGTTTGTTGTTGCGGGCGCCTCATCCGGTGACAGTTCTAGTATCGGGCCGCCCTGTATGCCTCATTAGGGCGCGGTGGCCCAGATTTATGCCGGGATTTCAAAAGATCCCTGTTCGCAGGGGACCTAACCCCGTATTCGGACCTAACCCCGGCGCGAGCGCCGACCCCGGCGCGAGCGCCGACCCCGGCGCGAGCGCCGACCCTGGCGCAAAGACAAGAGGGCGCAGCAAGCAGCGCCCCTACGAGGACCTAGAAACAAGGCCCGGTGGCGACGAGGTCCCTCGAAATGGCGTAGGGGCGCCGCTTGCCGCGCCCTCTTGTCCTTTCCCTTCCTACCCTCCCTTACAGGGAAAGGTAGGTCGTGTGCAGTTTCTCCGCCCCTGTGCCGGGGCCAGGGGCCTAAACCCACCAGAAAATAAACCCAGCAAAACACACGCCCTCACTTGACATTCGCCTGCCTGCCGTGTATACTATGCCAACTTCCCAGCTTAGTTTCCCTGATCTTTCGCAAGATCGGTCGGAGGCGGCAGGCGGGCCGGAACGAAGCCGTGCCACCCGCTTTCGGAGTATCCTGATCTGTTCCCGCGCATCGCAGCGCCCTCCTTCTCTGCGCTAGAGGCAAGCCGACACCGCCGTCATTCTGACGGCGCTCCTGTCGCCGCTTGGCCTCTTTTTTGTGTTTGAACTCCCGCAGAGAAATGGAAGCACCCGCAATGGACGCCCTGAGAACGGAGCCGGGGAAAACAGAAGCCCAGAAAACGGAACCCCAGAAGACAGAGCCAGTGAAAGTCGTGATCGCCGATGACGACCCGCTGACGCGCCTGGACCTGCGCCATAGCCTGGAAGACCTGGGCCTGCGCGTGCTGGGCGAGGCTGAGGACGGGCGGCAGGCGCTGGCCCTGGCCCGTACTCTGCACCCAGATCTGATGATCCTCGACATCATGATGCCGCAGATGGATGGCCTGGAAGCCGCCCGTCTGGTCCGGAGCGAGCAGCTTGCCGCCGTCGTCCTGCTGACCGGCTATGCTGAGGAGGACATGATCGCCAAGGCCGACGCGGCGGGCGTCCTAGCCTACCTCCGCAAGCCGTTCCGACCGGAAGAACTCGGCCCCGCCCTCGCCATCGCCCTAGGCCGGCACCGCGAGCGGCAGGCCCTGGAGTCGGATGTCGAATCCCTGAAGGAGACGATGGAGGCGCGCAGGCTGGTCGGCCGGGCCAAGGCGATCCTGATGGAGCGCCACAACCTGACCGAGCGTGAGGCGTTCTACCGAATCCAGGCCCAAAGCCAGAGCCTGCAAAAATCCGCCCACGAGATCGCCAAGGCCATCATCACCGCCAGCGAGCTGGGGCTATAACACTCCTCCGCCGGAGGACCTCTGCTCGCTCGGTAAAATACCCGTAACAAAATGTCGGTGGCATTCTCTGAATGTCCCTAAGGCAAGGCTCTCAAGTAGAGCCCTCAGACAGCGCACGGCCGAAACACACCAGGAGGAATGCACACCTTGCGACCCATCACTCTCACGCACTCATCTCTCAAGGCCGCCCTCGCCCTCGGCGTCGGACTCGCCGCCTTCGGCGGCTGGTCCGCCGCGTCCGCCCAGGACGCCCCGGCCACGCCCGCCGCGCCGCCCGGACCGGCCACCCAGCCGCCGCCCCCGCCCGGCACCGCCCAGCCCGGCCCTACCCAGCCCGCCGCCGCGCCCCACGCCGCCTGGAAGCATAGCC
>JANLUQ010000662.1:0-19241 GCA_031363565.1 Armatimonadota bacterium
GGGGACGGACTGCGGCCCCCAATGCGCCCAGATGCCGAACTTGGCGTCTCGGAACCAGGCGGGGCAGTGGTACTGCTGAAGCGAGGCCTCAGTGGGCTTAAAGGGACCGGGTGCGATCGCAAGGTCCATGACCATCGGGGCGACGGCCGGGACAGTCGCCGGTGCTCCGGCCGTCTGCGCGGCTGCAGGACGCGCCGCCGCGAGGGCAAGCGCGAGGCTGGCGCCTGCAAACGCCGCAAGATAAAAGGGCTTCTTCGAAGATAATTGTGTCATTGCTTCCTTCATTGCTTTCTTTGCTTCCCTCATTGCTTTCTTTGCTTCCCTCAACCTACCGGAGCTGTCGTGAATCCCCTCAGATCGGCGGTTCATCTCTCGAAGCACGGTGTACCGATCTTTACCAGCACAGCGCCGTCGCATAATCCCACAGCGCTGCCGCCATCTTGAAATTCGCCGAGGTCTTTCTGACGCCACAAGTCGCGCGCGCACTGGCGGTCGGCCAGCTTCAGGCCAGCGAAGATGGCGATGGCATTCATCTGGGGGGCGATCCAGGGGCGGGGACCGTGAAGGCAGGACCGGAAACCTTGGCCACCTTTCTGCCCATGGCATTTCGATCTATGGCAAGTACTTCATGGTTCGTGAGCAGGCTGAGGGTGAAGGGGTTTAGCTTCTCTGAGGTCATGTCCCACGGCAGGTGCTTTTTACCAGAATGTCGCGCCAGGCATCGCCGCCGGCTGGTGCCATGCGGCAAGACCACATGGCACTAATTCTTCTGGAATAGCGGGGTATCACGCTGGAGGTAGCCGCGCATCCGCAGGACGGCCTGGGTGTGGAGCTGGTAGACGCGGGACTCGGAAACGGTGAGGACTTTGCCGATCTCCTTGAAGGTCAGGCCCTCATAGTAGTAGAGGGAGATGACCAGGCGCTCACGGTCGGGCAGGCGGTCAATGCCCGCGCCCAGCGAGGTTTTCATGGCGGTCATCTCGACATCGGCGGCGACGTTCGCGTTCTCGTCCTGGAGCACGTCGGCCAGATGCAGGCGCTCGCCGTCGCTGCTGCCGCCAATGAGCGTATCGTCGAGGGAGAGGATGTTTGCACGGCTGGTGTTGACGAGGAGCTTCAACAGCTCGGCCTCGGTCAGCCCCATCTCGGTGGCGACCTCTTCTTCGGTGGCAGGGCGGCCCAGCTTGACTTCCAGCTGGTAATAGGTGCGCTCCAGGGCCTTAACATTATCGCGGACCGAGCGGGGCACCCAGTCTTCTTCGCGCAGCATTTCCAGGATGGCACCGCGAATCAGGGCGATGGCGTAGGTCTCGAACTTGACCTGGCGGGTCACATCGAACTGGTCCACGGCTTTGATGAGGCCCATGACGCCCGCACTCACCAGATCGTCGCGCTCGAGGTTCGGCGGCAGGCTGGTCACGACGCGGCCCGCCGTGATCTTTACGAGGTAGGCGTAGTGGTTAATGATCTGGTCGCGCGCCTTCTGGTCCTTGCGCTGTTTGAATCGTTTCCAGAGGTCCGGGAGGTTGACGGTGGCTGCAGTTGTCATAGATTATTTCACATCATTTGCATTGGAAGATGCATTGGGAGAAGAGGACTCATCCTGACCGGCCTCATCGTCGGGCGTCGTCTGGTCGAAGCGCCTGCCCCGGTGCTCCGCCGCGTGCGGATCGGCACGCGGATCGGTGGGGGGCGGCGTGACAGCCGCGCTCTGCCGCAGCACGGCCCGCAGGCCCAAGCCGAAGCCGCCGAAGAGAAAGAAGGCGATTCCGACGCGCAGCAGGCATATCCAGACATCCGCGCCGGTGGCAAGGCTGATCGCGCCCACCATCAGCCCGGCGAGGGACGCTACACGCCAGGGCAGGTGTTCCAAAAATGGGTTCATCGGCGCAGAAGATGAGCCGGCGGCCATAACGCAACGGGGTCACTTTCTAAATGTCTCCCAGTATACCACAGGCCGTTCTCCTTTGCAAGAAGACAGGACATACACACAAATTTCTTCGCGCAGCCGGCTCTCTTCAAGGCTTGACCGCCTGCGGAGAGAGGGCGAATCCTGTGACATCGGAGCTGCCGTCGGAGAGGCGCGTCAGCCCTACTCCGTCCACGCCCTTCCTGAACAGGCCATGCCCGCCGTCAGGCCGCCGCTGAAGGAAAAAGAGCAGACGCCCATCATGCGAGAACTGGGCCGCCCCGGCGTCGCCTTTGGCGATCAGCTTCGGAGTGCCGCCGCCTGCTGGGATCAGATACAGGCCCATACGGGTGCGGCTGGCGAGGTCCGTCTGCCGCCATAGCTCAAAGGCGATCAAGCTGCCGTCGGGCGAGTAAAGCGGGTTGAGTGGGCCGATCGCCGGGTCCTCGATGAGAGGTATCAACGGCATCTGCAAGCTGCCACGCGCATCGAATTGGATCAAGCCGGAGGCCTTTTTTCCGCCCTGGAGGCCCTGTACATGGAGCAGCGCGACAGCCATCTTCGACCCATCAGGCGCCCAGGCGGGGGCAACGCCATCGGCGGCAGCGAGGGGCGGGCCGTCGGCTTGATCGTTCTGGGTCAGGCGCGGCGGCCCGTCCAGGGTCGGCAGGACGGCCAGAGTCTGAATCCCTCCCGTGTCCAGGACGGCGGCCAGGCCGGGGTTGGCTGGGGCGGGGGCGTCCGGCTGCCAGGCGAAGGCCGTCACCGTCGAGGCCGCCGCCTGGACCTGGGAGTTCTGCGTGGAGTCGGTCGAGTCGGGGCGCGCAGTCTGCCCGGCAGGGGCCGGCAGGATCAGGAACGCATCTCCCTTGCCGATGTTGAGGACGGCGAGAGACGCGCCGGAAAGGAAGCCGAGCAAAGCGTTGCTGCCCGGCGCGAAGGCGGGCTGGGACTTGGCACCGCCGCCCCGCGTCACCGCGATGGGGTTTTTCCCGTCGCCATCCATCAACCAGACCTGGTTCTGCCCGCCCCCCCGACCGGACAGGAACGCGATCTGGCTGCCGTCCGCCGAAAACGCGGGCGCGGAGTCGGCAGAGGCACCTGAAGTCAGCGGATGACCCGCGCCGCCCTCCGCCGGAGCGCTCCAAAGGTGCGTGACGCCGGAAGAGCCGGCATCGGTGGCATACACAACAATGCCGACGGTGTTCACCGTCCGGCGGGGCTTAGGGCCGAAGATCAGAAAATAAAGAAGAGCAAGGAGAAGGATCAGCAGGCCGGGAACGGTCAGCCAGGGTGAGAACCGGCGGCGCTTGCGCGGCGGCAGCAGGGTGGATTCGTAGACTGGCCTTCCGGTCGGACGGTGGGTGTCGAGATCGAACGGAGGCTCGGACTTGGAATCGGGTCCGGGATCAGATGTCGGGTGGTCAGCCATAGCGCCTCACTACACGCACGATGCGCGTTTCGAGATCTAGTATACCCGCTCGAACCCATTCGTCAGTGAAAGACCGGCAGAACCATGGAGGCTCTGCCGGTCTACTATCTCGCACTAGCCATGTGGATGGAACAGCAGCCAGACACAACTGGCTGCCATCATGCCGGCGACGCCGAGGGATGGTCCCGCCACGACGCCGCCTGCAATCAGCAGTCCGGCCACTAGCCCAGCCTGACGCGGATGGATGCTAGCCCGCCACGCCACGATGGTACCGATGGCCGACCCGAGCAGCCAACCCAGTGGGACAGTCCCCATAAAGATCATGCCGTACTGTCCATCCTCAATGATATGAGGGTATCTCGCGGTGTAGACCAGGTGGATGACGACCGAGACGAGCAAGCCGCCCAGGAAGCCGCCTGCTATGATCATGCCCGCGAAGTTCAGCTTTCGCATAACCCCTCCGGCCTGTTACTTCGCATCCTTTTTCGGGCTGGTCGCCGCAGGTTTTGACTCAACGGTTACCGGCTTAACGGCGGCAGCCGAGTCTTTCTTCTTCTTCAGCGGCTTACGTTTGTCACCCATTGCTTTTTCTCCTTGACCTCGCTAGGTCCGCTCGATCATGGTCTTCCGGCCCAGCCCTTCCGCCATGCGGCGGATTCGGTAGAGGCTCGGCCCGCCTGAGGCGGTCTTCCGCAGTCCCAGGCAGCGTACCTGGTCCCCCGGCTTCATCGACAGATACTGGAGCGGGGTCGCGCTCGGACGCAGGACAACGACTTCTCCGGCCTCAGACTTGCCTGTCGCACCGCTCTTGGGGTCGGCGAGGCGCTCCACTTCAAACACGGACTGCGAGAAACCGTAGTTCTGAACCGAGGTCACCGCGTCCTCGAACGTCCCATCCATGGAGCCGCTGGTCAAGTCCTGAATCACGTTTTTTGCTGTCATGCCGTCCCTGCCTTTCCGCCGAGAATAAAACAAGAAGCGCGACCGGCCCAGGAAGGACCAGCCGCGCTTCGTTCGATCTTAGTAGCGGCTGCCGCCGCCACCGCCGCCGTAGCCGCCGCCGCCGCCGCCGCTGCGGCCACCGCCGCCGCCGTAGCCACCACCGCCGCCACGGCTGCCGCCGCCACCGCCGCCTTCACGCGGGCGGGATTCGTTGACGGCCAGGGCGCGGCCATCCACGTTGCGGCCATTCAGGGCGGAGATCGCCGCCTGGGCCTCGGCCTCGGTGGACATCTCGACGAAGCCGAAGCCGCGGGACTGGCCTGTGTCACGGTCGGTGACGACCTGTGCGCTGGAAACGCTGCCGGCTTCGGAGAAAAGGTCGTGCAGGGACTGGTCGTTGGTCTGATAGCTCAGATTGCCGACATAGAGTTTGGTTGCCATAAGGGAATGGCTCCTTTCGCGTAACAGATTCCTCGCGCAAACAGTGAAGCCGTCACGGAAGAATTCATAGACACGACGGAAATGAAGCCGAAGGAGCCGAGGAAGTCGTAGAGGAAGGCATCTGACCGATGCATCGAAGGAAGATTGCCGGGGGAAACCCGACTTCTCGTACAGTATACCAGGAAAAACCGGAATTCAGCCTGCCAGGCAAAAAAATGTCAGGCGATTTTCGACTTGGTCAGGCGAACGATCGTATTTTCGCCTTCGGAGAGGACCTGGACGTTGTCTACGAGGGCCAGCATCAGCCCGAATCCACGGCCATGCGTGGCAAAGTCGGAGGCTGGCATCAGCCCACATTTGATTAAGTCCGGGTGGAAGCTGTTGCCCTGGTTGCGGATGTCCACCTGAAGACGGTGACTGTCCAGCGGCAGGCAGGAGATAATCAGGCGCGGGTCGGCACAGCCGCGCCCGCCATAGTTGACGGCGTTGTTGCAGGCTTCGCCCACCGCCAAAAGCAGGGCATCGGCATCGTCGGAACTCCACGCCCGGCGATGCAAAAAATCGGCGATCGTGTGCCGCGCATGCCCGACGTTCTCCGGTGTGGCAGGAACATCGACATGCAGAGCGTCACTCTCGGCAGGAAGGCTGCTTTGGTGCGTCACGGCTGGCCTTTCATTTCGCAGGACGGTTTCTGCTCGCAGGACGGTTTTTGCCATAACTGTATCTGCCATTACCCTAGTATCGGCCAGGCAACGACACAAAATCAGGTTACGAGAAGGTTAGAAGTACAGAGTATGCCGCACATGATCATACCGCCTGAAGGTGAGCGGACAGCAGGTTCGCCGTCATTGCCGCTACATGCCGCTCGTGCCCGTCGAAGCCGGGGCGCTGCGGGGCGCGCACCAGGATCAGCACGCCGCGCGCCGGCTGGCCAGGCGGCGCGGAGAGAGGCATGGCCAGTGTCGGCATCGCATGGTCACGCGGAACCAGCCCCAGATGGTCAGCGTCCTCCACCTGAGTGGCCAGGTCGCGCAGCAGCGCTTCCATCTCCCGACCATCTTCATCCCACTCCCCGCGCCGATAAACGTCCGTGCGATCCAGTGGGGCATACAGGCGCAAGACTCCAGCATCCGCGCGAGCGGCTTCCCCCAGCAGGCGTAGGGCGGTGGGAAAAAGTTCATCGTCAGCCCGGCGCTGGGCCACCATCTCCGCCACTGCGCCCAGCGCTTGGAGGTCGTCCAGGCGGTGCCCTGCCTGCTCCACCAGCAGCGCGTTTTGCAGGCCCACGCTGGCCTGGCTGGCGAAGGTGATCATCAGCCGCATCTCGTCCGGCGTGAAGCGGCGGGCCTCACGTGTGTAGACTTCCAGGACCCCCAGCACGTCTTTCCCCAATTTCAGGGGCACACCCAAATATCCTACAACGCGCTCACGGGCGGCGAACGCGGGCAGGACGAACCGCATGTCCCGAGCGAAGTCTTCAATGGTCAGTGAGCGCCCGCGCCGAGCAACAAAGGAGGTCGCCGTTTCCGGGCCGCGCCCACCGTCGGACAGCGGAATCGGGGCGAGACTGGAGAGGGCCGACTTGAAGTTGGCGGCGGCGCGGGCGGTCAGTGTGCCCTGTGTGTCCAGCGCAAACAGCAGGGCACGGTCCGCCCCGGTCATCTCCAGGGCCAGGTCGGCGATAGTCTGGGCGGTCCGCCGCCCGTCTAATGAGGAGCCGAGCGCGCGTGCGATCCGCTGAACGCCCTTGCGGATCTCCTCGGACTTCTGCCGCGCCTCATCGTACATCCGGGCATTGGCGATCGCTGCCCCGATCTGGTTGGCGATGGTATAGAGCAGCTCCATCTCGCCGACCGTGAACAGGCGGCGGCGGCTGCTCATGGCATGGAGGACGCCGATGACATGGTCGCCGGACTGCAAGGGGACGCTGACCAGCGATGTCACCCCTTCGCCGTCGATGGGGCAAGAGCGGTTGCGGTGGTCCGCCCCGACATCCTGCACGGCTGTCGGCGTTTCGAACTCCAGCACCCAGCCGGCGATACCCTCGCCCATGCGCGGCTTCATCATCTGGGCCGTCTCGCGGCGGATGTTGCGCGACACCTTGATCTCGAGGCAGTCCGAGGCCGCGTCATGCAGGAACAGGGCGAACTTGTCCACATGCAGCAGGGCCAGGACACTATCCGCGACGAAGTGGATCATGCGGTTAAGGTTCAAGGTCGCCCCGACCGACTGAGACAGCTCATACAGGGCGGCGGCCTCCTGCGCGCGCCGCGTGGCGTCCTCGTAGAGCCAGGCGTTTTCCAAGGCGACGGCGGCCTGGCTGGCGACAGCGGACAGCAGCGAAGCGTCCTCGGCGCTGTAGGCGCCGGGCTGGCGCGAGCCGACGACGAGCAGGCCCTCGGGGATAGAGCGCGCGACCATCGGGGCGAGCAGGAGGGACCGCATTCCCGGTAGCGGCAGGTCCTCCAGCCCGTTCTCCTCGACATCATTGAGCCGCAGCGGCTGGCCCGAGGCCAGGGCGCGGGCGGCCTGGCTCGCCCCATCGGCGGCAAGCTGCCGGTCTTGATCCTCCTCGGCCAGCCCTCGATGCGCGCCGATGTAGAGCCGTGTCCGCTCGTCGTTAAGCAGGTACACCGCCCCCGCCGTCATCTCCATGCTCCCTGAAACGGTCCCAAGGACGTTCGTCAGGACATCCTGCACGTTGAGCGACGAGGAAGTCGTCTGAGCGGCTTGGAACAGGATGTCGCGCTCCTGCTGTTTTTGGGCCGACTGCCGCTTCAAGCCGTCCAGCCGCAGGGATTGGGCGGCGAGGCTCGCCAGCGTCTGGAGCCGGAGCAGGTCCCCGCCGCTGAACGCGCCATCGTCCCGCCGGTTTAGGACGGTCAGCGCACCGGCGGGGCGACCGTCCAAATAGAGCGGTACGACCATGGCCGAGCGGACACCCACGCCGACGGCGACCGTGGGGTCGGCCATGTTCGTCTCGGATTGGCTCGGGTCAGGGTTGTGGGTGAGGAACACTTCACCGGTCAGCGCCGTCCGTCCGGCCAGGGCATCCTCGACTCGCACGGTCTGGCCAAGGATGTCGGCGGCATCCACCCCCGCCACGGCGGCAAAATCGAGCAAGGTCTGGGAGGGGTTCAGAAGGCTGATGGCAGCACTGACCGCGCCGGTCAGAAGACGGGCCTTCTCGGCGATCAGGGCGAGGGTGACTCGCGGGTCGTTTTGACGGGCGACGGCCCCCACGACCTCATGCAAGGCGACTAGGTGCTGGTCCTCCCCCCGGTCGCGGGGCTGAAGGTCAGCGGGCATCGTCCCGGACGGAGCGGGTTCCGAGACGAGAGGTTCGGTTTCGACCGGCGCGGCTGGCGCCGGCGGAGTCGCGCTGGGTGCGGAATCCATCAAGGGTAGAAGCCTATCTTTGCGTGTCGGCATGAAATCGGTATCAGCGCAAATCGTGATGAAACGTGATGAAATTCGTGAAACATCTATGGGTAATCAACTCTCCAACATTGTGTCACAATCGCGCCACTCTGTCAAGAGAAGGACGCTCGTAAGACTGCCCTGCCTGCGTTTCCGATGAGTTCAGTACACTGATGGCCTTCTTTTTCCGCCCAAACCTCGCTCTGCTCGTCCTCGCCGCCTTGCTCCTGACGCCCTTGGGCGCCCGGAGCCAGCCGCCCGCACTACCGCCTGCCACGCCTCACCTCCAGACGCCGAGCACGGACATAGCCGAAGCTCCCTCACTTCCGGCGGCGACCGACCAGCCGCCACCGGAAGTGCCACTGCTTGACCCAATCCCACTCGGACACGGCTTCCTGGTCAGCGGCGCGCTGGATGCCCGCACGCGCACCTCCAACACTGGCCGCAGGGGTGGATTCTGGGTCAATGCGGCGGAGCTGGACTTACAGCACCGGATCTCGCGCAAGGGCGTGGCGCACGGCAACGTGTTCCTTCAAATCCTTGAAGAAGACCCGCCAGATATTCGGCACGGCGGGGATATTCAAATCGGGGAAGCCTATGTGCTCTACCGGCTGCCGGTCGAGGCAGACTTCAATTCGACGGCGTACCTCAAGGTGGGGCAATTTCAAGTGCCATTCGGCCTGCTGGCCGTGTACGACCCGCACCTGCTCATCCTCCAGCCGCTCTACGCCCAGTCGCTCGGCCTGCGGACCGACTTTGGGCTGGCGCTCTCGGGCCGACTCTACGGCTACCTCAACTACGACTTCTCGCTTACGACCGGCACCGGCCCAAACCACTTGGACGTAAACCCGAACCGGGTCGTCTCCTTTCGGCTGGGCCGCACCTTCACGACCCGCAATGGCGTCGTCAACTTCGGCGGCTCACTGCTGCAAGGGCGGCTGCCGATCACCGACCTGACCTCCGACAACCCTTTCGCCGTTGAGCTGCCGCCTTCGGGCCGCGTCCGTGCGGACCGCGGCGGCTTTGTCAGCAAGAGCCGCATCGCCGGTGACGCTTCCTACGGCTTCCACCGGACCACGGCGCGCGGCGAATTCGTGGTGGGGGCAGACGGCGACAAGCGCGTCCTCGGCTATTATGTGGAGGGGGACTACCGCTTCACCGGGCGCACCAGCGCGGCTCTATCGCGCTCCTTGTTCGTCTACCCCGTGGGCAACAGCAGCGCCTCGCGCGAGTCGCTTGGGTTGACCTATGCATCCAGCGCCAACTTGACCTTCCGTGGACTCTATCAATATCTGCGCGATGTGCCCCGCGACTTGGGCGGGCAGGTGCGGCACCGGCTCACATTCCAGGTGCTCCTGCGCTTCTGACCAATTAGAACTGGTATAATCGGGCTATGTTGTCCCAGCAGTCCCCCACCCTAACTAAGCCCACCCCGCCCAAGCTGACGCTGCCCCCATTCTGGAAGTGGCTGATGCGGATCACTTTCGCCGTCACCATGGTCTTGTTCTTTACGCCTGCCGTGTATGTGGTGAAATATTACGCGGTGGACCGGCCGCGTGAGGAGGCGCTTGCCGCCGCCGCCGTGCCTGATCGGACAGCGCCGAGGGCGGACTATTTGCCCGCCCTAGAGAAGCAGGCACGTGACACCCGCACAAGCTCGCGACTAGAAGCGGTTCGGCGGATTGGCATAATCCTTGAGCAGCCCGGCATCGGTTACAAACGCCCCCTAGAATGCCTTTTGGCGAAGGCGACTCTGGCAGACCTTGCGACGAAGGACCCGGACCCCAGCGTGCGGGTGGCGGCGTCAGTGGAGTTAGGGAAAGTGGCGCAGGGCGGGGCCGTGATTCGGCGGTGATCCTCTCCCCGGCACTTGTGCCGGGGAGAGGATCAGCCCATCGTAATCTGCGTGAACAGCACATCCAGTGCGAGCTGGCTGTTCGCATTGCGCTCGATGGCCTGCCGAATATCCAGCAGCAGGGCCAGCGCGCGCTCAGTTCTTTCGGAAGGGCAGCGATCGACCAGCCCAAGGATCTCGTCGCGCCGGTCTACGTTCACCAAATTCACCCGCGCCGGACCCATAACGGCGGCGGAAAGGACATCCCGGAAGTAGCTTGCCAGCAGGTCCAAAGCCCGCGTCAGCGGCTCCCGCCCCGTCTTCTCCTCAGCCCCCTCCGCCGCTTCGTCTTCGCCCGCCGCCTTCAGCTTCGGGGCCAGCTTGCGGAACTCTTCGCCCAGCTTGAAGCTCTTGATCGGCGGGGCCGTCAGCAGATCATAGGCCAAATCCAGCAGGGCCTCGCGCCCGGCAAGCAGCGCGGGCGAGCGGGCCAGCGCAACGGCGCGACCCAAGCGCCCTTCGGAGTAGGCGGCCAGGAAGCGCGCCTGGGCGGGGGCGACAGCGAAGCGGGTCTGGAGAACATTCTCGATCTCCCCGACCGGCAGCAGGCCGAAGTGGACGGTCTGGCAGCGCGAAACGATGGTAGGCATGACACCGCCGGTCGAGGCCGCCGTGAGCAGGAAGTGAGCATAGGCGGGCGGCTCTTCCAAAGTCTTCAGCAGGCTGTTCCCGGCGTCCGCCCCGCCGCGCCCCAGACCCTCAGCGTCGTGGATGATAAAGACGCGCTTGCGGGCAGAGATCGGCTCGTACTGCAAGTCGCGCAGTAGGGCGTTATCGGGGGGATGGTCTTTGTGGCCTTGCCGGGGCCAGATCTGCGCGATGCTGGTGATGTGCGACGGCGGCGGGTCGAGGCTGCGGACATCGGGAAGCGTCCCCGCGTCAATAGCGCGGGCCATGGGGTCGGTATCGGCAGACGCGCCGCAGAGCAGCTTGGCGAACTGCCGCGCCGCTGTCGCCTTCCCCACACCGTCCGGGCCGACGAACAGGTAGGAGCCGGCCAGACGGTCGTGTTGGAGCGCGTTTTCCAGCACGCGCACGGCATAAGTCTGTCCGAGGATGTTTTGGAACATAAATGGCGCTAGAATCGCTCGAAGCTGTCCACGGTCAGCACGAAGGCGACCGCGCCTCCCGCCTCGACGCGGACCGGATGCGGGGCGAACGCGCCCAGGGCGGGGACGCTGCCGACCATCTGCCCAGGCAGATTGACGAAGCCTTCAGACGTCCGACAGGCGTCCTTGATGACGCCTAGGACGCGCTCTGCTTCCTCGTCCTCGACGCCGATCAAAATGGTGACGTTGCCCTGGCGCAGAAAGCCGCCGGTGCTGCCCAGCTTGGTGAAGCTCAGGCCCTCTTGCAGCAAGGCATCCCCCAGCTTGTGCTTGTCGCGCTCGTGCGTGATGGCGATAATGAGTTTCATGGGATGGAAAGGCGATCCGAAACGGCGGCCCAGATGTCCTCATGGACGGCGTCGGGCGAGCGGGATGAATCGAGAGTAAGCCACCGGGCGGGCGCGGCCTCGGCTAGAGCCTGGAAGCCCGCTCGGATGCGCTGATGGAAGGGTAGGGCCTGGTCCTCCATGACGCTGCGCTCCTGCTGCCGGGCCAGCCCGACGGCCGGGTCGAGGTCCAGCAGGACCGTCAAGTCGGGCATAAGGCCCCTGGTCGCGTAAGCATTGAGCTGCACGATCTCCCCGATGTCCAGACCGCGTCCGTATCCCTGGTAAGCGACACTGGAGTCGCCGTAGCGATCGCACAGGACGATGCCACCGCCTTCCAAATGGGGCAGGATCACCTGACCGACATGCTGGGCACGGTCGGCCAGCATGATAAGCAGCTCCGCGCGCGGCTCGACGACCATCCCCATCGGTGGATGCAGGGCAAGGTTCCGAAGCTCCTGCCCGAGCAGACCGTCGCCCGGCTCGCGTGTGGTCAGTACGTCCCGGCGACCCGAGGCGCGCAGCCGGGCTGCCAGCCGGGCGATCTGGGTGGTCTTACCCGCCCCTTCCACTCCCTCGAAGGTGATGAACATGACCTAGCCCCGGCGCAAGCGCCAAACCTTCCCTGTTAGGGAAGGGTCAAGCCAAACACTGCGCAGTAGGGCCGCTTGAGAACTACTATGATTTCTTATAAGTTTTGCCAGAAAATCCTCGATAGAGTGAGCGCACGATGGCTGCAACGCAGACAGTGTAAAGCAAGACATTCAGCCAATCGCCGGAAGAACCCGTCCGCATAACGACTGGGAACGGGGGCAATGTCAGTAGGAGCATGACCAGTAAGAAGACGCCCATGAGCGCCACACGAAATAGCCTTTGTTATACCCCTCCCAAACAGGGAAGGGTCGGCGCTTGCGCTGGGGTTAGGTCTACGGCCGGCTGATCCGCACCCGCCGGTTCGGCTCCTGCCCAATACTCTCCGAGACCATCTTGTAGTTCTCAGCGATCTGGTGCTGCAAGCGGCGCAGAAACGAGTTTTGCGCGCCAAGCTCCAGCGAGTTTAAGCCACCCGTCGCATCGTTCATGATCTCCTCGATAGCCTCCTCGGCCTGCGAGATCGCAATATCTTCTTCGGAGACCTCCTGCGGCATCTTGAAGATCTCGCGCAGGACGCTCTCGATCTGGACATAGGTGTTGCTCTTGATCACATAGGTCGGGATGTTGCGCGTGATGCCCTCTTGCAGCTTCGCCGGCTCCTTGCGGTAGTTGGCCTTCAGGGCGATCATGACGTCGGTGTCCTTCACGTCCTTGCCGATGTAGGCCGAGACGCGCAGGGTGCGGATGGCGCGCTCCAGGCGGCTGCGGCTGACCCCATAGGGGAAGACGCGCAGGGTCGTTGGGAGCGGCTTGCCGTTGGAGAGCGTCGGCGGGGCGCTGCTGCTCGTCAGCGGTGTCCCCTCCGCCGTCGGCGGGGCGATGCGCGAAGGCGGCTCCGGGGTCTCTTCCCGCCCGTTGTCACGTCCGTTCTCCCGGCCGTTCTCGCGCCTGTTCTCACGCCCATTTTCGCGGGCAGGGGCCGGGTAGGATGCGCCCGACCCGAAGTTGCCGCGTCCGCGTGTTCCATCATCGAATAGCGAGGGCGTCCGGTCACGGTCCGGGGGACGAGGCGCTTCCAGATCAGACTTCTGGACGACCTCGACCTGGCCCGAGGCATTGCGGACACGGATCTCCGGGCGGGGCTGGCCACCGCGCAGCATCCGGTCCACGGTGCGGGTGACATCGTGGTGAATGGCGAGCTTGTCCACCTCCATGATCTCGATAATGACCTCGAAGGTGGGCGGCGCCTTGCGCTCCAGAACGGTCTTCTGCGTCCCGCGCTTCTTGGCCTCCTCATCGGACAGCGTAACGGCCTGGATGCCGCCGACGAGGTCCGACAGGGTCGGGTTCATCAGCAGGTTCTCCAAAGAGTTGCCGTGGGCCGTGCCGACAAGCTGCACACCGCGCTCGGCGATGGTGCGGGCGGCAAAGGCCTCTTGCTCGACGCCGATCTCGTCAATCACCACGACCTCGGGCATATGGTTCTCGACGGCCTCGATCATCACGGCATGCTGATCGTTGGGTTCGATGACCTGCATTCGGCGGGCGCGTCCGATGGCTGGATGCGGGATATCGCCGTCACCAGCGATCTCATTGGAGGTGTCCACGATGATGACGCGCTTCTTGAACTCGTCGGACAGGACGCGGGCGACCTCGCGCAGCTTGGTGGTCTTGCCACGTCCGGGCTTGCCAAGCATTAGGATGGACTTGCCGGACTCGACCACGTCCCGGATGATGTCAATGGTGCCGTAAACGGCCCGCCCGATGCGGCAGGTCAGCCCGATGATCTTGCCCTGCCGGTTACGGATGGCCGAGATGCGGTGCAGGGTCCTTTCGATACCCGCCCGGTTATCCTTGCCGAACGCGCCAACGCGCGTCGTCACAAAGTCTATGTCTTCCGCCGTGATCGGCGTATCCTCGCGGAGCCAGACGGCGCGGCCGTCGGCGAAGCGGGCCTCAGCGACACGCCCCAAGTCCATCACGATCTCAATGAGGCCCGTCAGCCCTGCTCCGGAGTCGTCCTGCTCCAGCGCGGCGCGCAGGGCCGGCGGCAGGATCTCCAGAAGCTGCGCCAGATTATCGGTCACGCGCATCTGGTTCGCACCCAGCGGAATGGCCTCGGTGCCGGGATTGGTCGGGTCCGATTCGTCGTTTGCCAGCCGGTCTCGCAGATCGGCCAGAGCTTCGTCACGCGGGTTAGAAAGAGTCATTGTCAAGTTCTGGTTGCTTGCGCTCAGGCTTTGGTTTTGATCGATCATCAGCGGGATTGAGTGATCCTTCCTGAGTGCGGGAACCCAGCGTGGCAGCGGGGGCGTAGACGCAAGAGTGTCCCACTTTTATGATACCCGAAACCACGCGGATTCGCGACAAAGGACTTCGTTGACTCGGGGTGGGTGCGGTGGTATAATGAACCATCCTTATCTTGCCTCGTCCAACGAGGAATGCCGCAACACAGAACTCGTTTGTGCCGGTTTTTGTTGGAGAGAAGATTCGCAGTTCGGTCACGTTTCCCGTTGCCTCCTGGCCGCGGGGTGTACTAGGAAAGGAAGCAGAATTTGAAAGAGAACGCCAGCCGCAGCAAGTTGAACGCGACCGGAGTGGTCGGCGTCCTTGTGGTCGGCACCCTGGCAGCGGGGGCGTTTGCCGCCGGTTCCTACCTCGGTCCGGCCCGGCCCGCCGGCCACAACCTGTATCACCCCGCGCCCGCCCCCGCTCCTCATTCTCCATTGGTCCTCGCCTCGGCGGGCCGCCCCGTCACGGTCGCGGCGAATGGGGGGGGTGATCCTGGGTCCGAGAGCGATTCGCCAGATGAGTTCGTCGGTGCGGGGCCGGGGGTTACCTTTGACAAGGTCTACCGGCTGCTCAAAGCGCACTATGTAGACACCTTGCCGGACGACGCCAAGTTCGGCCACGGCGCGGCAGCGGCCATGGTCGCTTCGCTCCAGGACCCGGACTCGCGGTTCATGGAAGCCTCCGAAGTCGCGGAACTTGGCAGTGAAGCCAAAGGCATCTACCACGGCATCGGCGCGGCCCTCGCCGTCAAGCGCGTTCTGCATGTCAAAACGGTGGATCTCCCGGCCTACACCGAGTACCGCCTCGTCGTCATCGCCCCCGTGCCGGGCAGTCCCGCCGAGAAGGCCGGCATCCAGCCCGGTGACGTCATCGCCTCCGTCAACGGCGTTTGGGTCTATAATGACAAGTTTGTCTACGACCAGGCGAGGGCCTTAAAAGCTTTGCAGGACGACGCTCCCGCTTATAACAAGACGGTGACGGCGCTCCAGAAAAAGATAGACAACTCGGTTTCGCTGAACGACGCGCAGACCAAGTTGGATGACCCCGCCGCCAAAACGATCACACTCTCGGTGATGCGTGCAGGTGCCCTCCATCCGACCACCCTCACCCTGGATACGTCCACCCCAACCACCATCTCACCCATCGTCTCGCGCAGCCTACCCGGCGGCATCGGCTACATCAAGATCGTGCAGTTCACGCCCGATGCCGACAAAGATTTCGCCGCCGCTTTGGCCAGCTTTGGGACCGATCCCAAGGGCTTGATCCTCGACCTCCGAAACACCCTGGGCGGCCTGCGCGCTCAAACCGATGCCGAAACGGCGATTGCGGCGCGGCTGACGGCTGCGCCTGTGCTGGGCTATATCGAGACCAAAGGAAAAAAGGTCCAGCCGATCACGCTGACGGCTGGGGCGTCGGTCACTTACCCTATCGCGGTCCTCGTGAATGCCGGGACGGACAACACCGCCGAACTGCTGGCGGCCGCTTTGCAGAGCAAGGGGGCGAAACTCGTGGGCAGCAAGACCTTCGGCGACGCCGGTGATGTCAAGCTGATCACGCTGCGCGACGGGTCGGGCTTCACCATGACCATCGGCAAGCTGACGACCGCGACGCGCGGCCAGTTCGGCGGTGGGGTCGGCCTGAAGCCGGATGTTCTCGTCCCCGACACGGCGGGCGATGAGCCGCTGAACAGGGCCGTCGGTGTCCTTTCGGGCCGCGTCGCGCGCCTCCCGTCCACCCGGAGCTAGAGCTGCAAGGTATGTTCCAAGAAGGCATGTTCTAAGAGAGGAAGCACTTATGCGTATCGGACGATTTTTTGGGCGTGCGGCGGGGACGACGGCGCTTTTAGGCATTGCTTTTGTCGGCGGCGTCTCGATCAACGATCTGCACGGCGTCCACAACCTGAGGTCGCTGGCGACCGTGGTTGACCTGGTCCCACAGCGCCTTTCCGAAGCGGTCCTGACGGCTGCCCACGGCCAAGGCGAGTCGTACACGCCGTACCAGACCTATGCCGATGTGCTGGCGACGCTCAAGGCCGGCTACTACGGCAAGGACATTGACCCGACCCAGATGACCTACAACGGCATCCGGGGAATGGTCGGCGCGGCCCACGATCGCTATACCACCTTCATGGACCCCAAGACCTACAAGGAGATGGAAGAAGAGAACTTGGGCCAGTTCGTGGGCATCGGCGCGATGCTCGGCACCAACAAAGCGCAGCAGGTGTATGTCGTCAAGCCGCTGCTTGGCGGCCCGGCGATCAAGGCGAAGGTCATGGCGGGCGACATCATCATGAAGGTGGATAACAAGTCCACCCTGAAGCTGAAAGACGCGGATGTGGTCAAGTTGATTCGCGGGCCGGAAGATACGCGTGTCACCCTGACACTACTGCGTAAGGGTGTTCCCCACCCAGTCGTCATCACCATGACCCGCGCCACGGTGCATCAGGAGGTCGTGGAGCACGCGATGATTGATCCGGTCCGCAAGATCGGGTACATCAAGCTTTCCGTCTTCAACGAGGAGAGCGATGTCCAGGTCGGCGCGGCCATCCAGGACCTGGAAGCGAAAGGGATGCGCGGGCTGGTTTTCGACCTGCGCGAGAACCCTGGCGGCCTGCTGGACATCGCCCAGAAGATCGCTAGCCGCTTCATCCCCGAAGGCCCCGTCCTGTGGATGAAAGACAAATCCGAGTCCCTGGAAACGATGGAGCACCTGGATGCGGACACAAACCAGCACTCCCCGCATCGTTACCCCCTCGTGGTCCTGGTGAACGGCAACAGCGCCAGCGCCGCTGAGATCGTCTCGGGCGCGATCAAAGACACCAGCTCCGGCGTTCTGGTAGGCGAAAAGACTTTCGGCAAGGGCGTCGTCCAGTCTATTCTCTCGCTCCAGGACGGCTCCGCCGTGAAGATCACGACCCAGCATTACTACACGGCCCACAAGAACGACATCAACCACAAGGGCATCGAGCCGGATGTCAAGGTGGCGATCTCCGACGACAACCAGCGCAAAGAAGCTGCCTTTTACCGGACCCATTCCGAGGCGCTGTATGACCTGCAATACGACACGCAGCTCCAGACAGCCCTTGCCCAGATGAAACAGCAGCTCCAGGTCGCGCGTGCGAAGGCCTGGTAACGACCCTGGGGGCGCGAGGAATCGCGCCCTCCTTTCGCCCCCGCGCCTCCATTGGGCCTAGCCGCATGTCCACACAAACCACGCCGCCGCGAACGCCCGCCCCCGAAGCGCTTGCCCGCCAGCTGCGGCTCTTCAAACTGCTGGCAGCCCTGCTTGCCGCCGCCCTAGTCATCGGCGTCGGTGTCTTCTTTTTCCTCCGTCACCTGGGCCAGCCTGTGACCATCTTCGTGGGTGCGAAGCCTATCGCCACTGTCCGCAATGTCGCGACTGCCAATGCCCTGATCGCCGCTGCCGAGCAGGCCAAGATCGGCGCAGCCTTTGCCGGGGAAGAGCCGGTGCGGATGCAGAAGGTCCACTTCGTCCGCGCCGAAGCGAATACTCCCCAGGATCCGGACGCCGTTGTCAGGGCCAAACTCGCTCAAAGCCTAACGCTCCATGTCCGTGCCTTCGTCATCCTGGTCAAAGGCCGCCCCAGCCTCGCCCTGCCGACGGCGGATGCGGCTACGCAGACCTTGCGGCTCGTCAAGGACCACTGGGCAGAGGCACCGCCCCAGGTGCCGATCGTCGGCCAGCCCGAGATCATCGAGTCCGTGGACATTGCAAGACGCGCCGTGGACACCCGGCTGACGCGGCAGACGCCCGAAGAGGCCGCCCCTTATTTCTGGACCCCGCCCCCGACCAAGTCCTACACCATTCGTCGCGGCGACATCGGCTCCCGCATCGCCTACCGCAATCATCTATCCCTCACCGACCTCATTACGGCGAACCCGAACAAAGACATCAAACGGCTCAGGCCGGGCGACACGCTCAATGTCCAGAAGATGCCGCTCCTACTGGCCGTGCGCGTCCACAAGACGCTGGAGACGACCGAGAAGGTCCACCCCGGTGCCCCCGCCGCCCAGGCCGGCTCTCAGCGCGTCACCTACCTCGTGACTTATCTGAACGGTCAGGAGACGCGCCGCGAGGCGCAGTCGGTGAGCATCCTGGAAAAGCCGCTGACCCGCATGGACCTGTGACTTCAGTTCCAAGAGGTGCAGATGACAAGAAGACGCCCCGCCATTTGGCGGGGCGTCTTCTTTTTCGACCATGGCGGAGAGGGTGGGATTCGAACCCACGGTAACGTTGCCGCCACATCCGCTTTCGAGGCGGACGCACTAGACCAACTATGCGACCTCTCCGTGCTGCGGTCTTCCGTATTGGTATCTGTGAATGGTATCTATGACAGGCGGGGACTGGGGTTGACTGGAATCGAACCAGCGGCCTAAGGCTTAGGAGTCCCTCGCTCTATCCCCTGAGCTACAACCCCACTCTTCGAGAGTGCTCCGACTGTCGGGGTATTATACCGGCAAGGTTTGGCGTTTGTCAATTGAGGGAGGACGGCGAATCGCCTCCTGACGCGCAGGAAACGGGATGGCTGGTGTCCAACTGCCTGTTGAATGCTATTTTCCGAGAGGGTGGATCTGACCGATGAACGAGTATGAACGCTATCTCTTCGATCTTCGTGGCTTCCTCGTGGTCGAGGATGCCCTGTCGCCGGAGCAGGTCATCAGCCTTAATCAGCTCGCCGACACAACCCTTGCCGGTGAGGCAGACCCCGGACTACGGACGAAGCGGTTCAGCCCGCTCCCCTGGGGCCGGGCCTATTATGAACTGCTCCAAAACCCCCGGCTCACGCCGCACTTGACGGAGATGCTGGGGGAGGGGTTCCGGCTGGACCACAGCTATGTGGACATCATCCGCGCCGGGCTGG
>JANLUQ010000663.1:0-13674 GCA_031363565.1 Armatimonadota bacterium
GCCTCTTTCAAGTAGCGCAAGCCTTGGTCCAGGTCGCGCTCGGCTTTCTCCTGTTTCCCAAGGAGGTGGGCGTGGCGGAACGACTCCAAGTGCGCGTGTGCGGCCATGACGAACTGGGTCAGGCCGTCGTGCAGGTCATAGGCGACGGCCCGGCGCTCCTCTTCCTGGGCGTGGATCAGCCCACTGACGAGGGAGCGCTGCCGGACCAGCATTTCCATGATGTGGATGGCGACCGCCGCATAGGCCCCCAATGCCTCGACGGCGACCTCATCGTCTTCGGTGAACGACAGGCCGTCCCGCTTGTCGGTCAGATAGAGGCTGCCCAGGGCCATGTCGCCACGCCGGATCGGCACTCCGAGGAAACTGCCCATCGGCGGATGATTGGGCGGGAAGCCGACCGAAGAAGGGTGTTCTCCGAGGACATTGATCCGCAGCGGCTCGGTCCGTCCCAGCAGCAACTCCAGAATGCCTTCGCCTTTGGGGCGGGGGCCGATGCCCGCTTCCTCGGCCTCGGTCAAGCCGACCGTCACAAACTCCGCCAGCCCGCTGCCGCCCGGACGCGCGACCCCCAGGGCCGCATACCGGGCACCGGCCAGGGTGCGTGCGGCGTCGGCGATATGGCGCAGCGCTTCCACGCCCGTGCGGTGGGCCAGGATGTTCAGCGCGATCCGGTTGGCTGTGTCCATCACCAAGGCCCGGTTCTGGACCTGGGCTTCCAGGCCCCGGACCGTTTCTTCCGTCTGGCGGCGGGCGGTGATATCGCGGGCGACTGTGATCGCCCCCGTGATCGCCCCGGATGCGTCGCGCAGCGGGGAGACCGTCAGCAGGACAATCAGGGGCCGTCCTCCTTTTGCGAGACGCACTGTTTCCCAGCGCTCCAGCCGCTCCCCCTTTTTGATCCATTCCAAGATCATCGCAGCCTCGCCGGGGCGGTCCAGGGGCAGCAAACGCGCGATCGATTGGCCCACCATCTCCGCACGGCTATAGCCGTAGACCTGTTCCGCCCCCCGGCTCCACTGGACCACGACGTTCTCCAGATTCTTGCTGAAGATGGCATCGTCCGAGCTTTCGAGCAGCGTTTCCAGATCCGCAGACGACAGCACCCAGCATTGTTGTTGAGAGGATAGATCTTCCATGGCGGCGCTTCACGCTCCTCCCCCTGTATTGTGTATACACTTAAACACAATGCTGAGACTATGTCAAGCCGCGCCCCGGCCCTCAACCAATCTTCCTTACACAATAGGCCATTCGGCGGATGCGCGACGCGCGGCCTTTTGTCATACTGACAGAGAATGGGCGACAGGAAGGGTATAAGATAATGAACACCTTTGCGGCACGGCACGTCGGGAGCGACTCCCCTCTCTTCCTGGCGGGGCGGATCGCGCCCCCCGGCCTTTATCGTCTGGTCGGTTCTCAGCGGCAAGTCCGGCTCGAATGCGATGATGTCCTGCCCGCCACCTGCGACGGCCAGGTCGGTGTTTATGAGCGCCAGGAGCCGACCTGGGCCGAATCGGGGCATGAGAACTCTGACCGTGTTTAGCCCGCTGCAAGCACACTCGCTTCAGGCTTTATTGAGGTCCGTTTGGCGTTAGGGTTTTATTGGGGGCACCCGAACAAAGTGAGTTCCACCCGCGTGAAACAACATAGGTTAGTTTGGTAAAGTTACCTTGAGGCATAATATGATGGCAGCAGAAACCGCCGATCCGAGGACCGACCCCTCTCAGGATGTCCTCCGAGCCGTCCAGCGACCCGCGCTGGACGTTTTCTTTTCACCCCGCAGCGTCGCTGTCATCGGGGCGACCGAGACCGTCGGCAGCGTGGGACGTACACTCCTGACGAATCTGATCGCCAACCCGTTCGGCGGCACTGTCTACCCGGTCAACCCCAAGCGCGCCTCGGTCCTCGGCATCAAGGCCTACCCGAGCATCGGGCAGGTCCCCGATGCAGTGGATTTGGCCGTGATCGTCACCCCCGCGCCGAGCGTCCCGGCCATCATCCGCGAGTGCCGCGAGGCGGGGGTTCGGGGTGCGATCATCATCTCGGCGGGCTTTAAAGAGGCGGGCGCTCCCGGCGTGGAACTGGAACGGCAGGTCCTGGAAGAAGCGCGCAAGGGGCGGATGCGGATCGTCGGCCCGAACTGCCTGGGCGTCATGAGTCCTCTGACGGGGCTGAACGCCACATTCGCGCAGGCGATGGCCCGCCCCGGCAACGTCGCCTTTCTGTCCCAGAGCGGCGCCCTGCTGACGGCCGTGCTGGACTATGCCCTTCAGGAGCAGATCGGCTTCTCGGCGTTCGTCAGCGTTGGCTCTATGCTGGATGTCGGCTGGGGCGATCTGATTGATTATCTGGGCAACGACCCCCGGACGCAGAGCATCGTGATCTACATGGAATCGGTCGGCAATGCGCGGGCCTTCCTCTCGGCTGCCCGCGAGGTCGCGCTGTCAAAGCCGATCCTCGTCATCAAGGCCGGCCGCACCAGCGTCGGGGCCATGGCGGCGGCCTCGCACACCGGGGCGCTGACCGGCAGCGATGAGGTCCTGGACGCCGCCTTCGACCGGGTCGGCGTGCTGCGGGCCGACTCCATCTCGGAGGTGTTCGCGCTGACAGAAGCGCTCGCGAAGCAGCCCCGCCCGAAAGGGCCGCGCCTGACCATCCTCACGAATGCCGGCGGGCCGGGCGTGCTGGCGACGGACGCCCTGATCGCGGGCGGCGGCCAGCTTACGGACATCTCGCCCGCGACGATGGAGACTTTGAACGAGTTCCTGCCCGCCCACTGGAGCCACAACAACCCCATTGACGTGCTCGGCGATGCCGGGCCGGAGCGCTACGCCCGGACACTAGAGGCCGCCGGCCATGACGAGAACAGCGATGGGCTTCTGGTCATCCTGACGCCCCAGGCGATGACGGACCCGACCCTGACGGCGGAACATTTGCGCCGCTATGGGCAGACCTTGGATAAACCCGTTCTGGCCTCCTGGATGGGCGGGGCGACGGTCGCCGCCGGCAATCACATTCTCTCCAATGCCGGCATTCCGACGTTTGCCTACCCGGATGAGGCGGCCCGCATCTTCAATGCCCTGTGGCGCTCCGCCGATAACCTGCGGGCCCTCTATGAGACGCCGGCCGCCCCGGCGGGCGAGGATATCGAGGCCGCCGGCGTAGCGGGCGGGATCATCGCCGCCGCCCGCGCGGCGGGCCGGACACTGCTGACCGAAGCCGAGTCCAAGCAGATTTTAGCCGCCTATGGTATCCCCACGGTTCCCACGCGCATCGCCCAGAGCGTGGGCGAGGCCGTCGGAACCGCGGTGGAGATGGGATACCCCGTCGTCCTCAAGCTGCACTCGGAGACCGTGACCCACAAGACCGATGTCGGCGGCGTCCAGCTCGATCTGACCGGGGAAGAAGCGGTGCGTGGCGCCTTCGAGGCGATCCGGGCGGGGGTGACGCGGGCTGCGGGCGCGGAACACTTCCTGGGCGTGACCGTGCAGCCGATGGTGCGTCTGGAGGGCTACGAGCTGATCCTCGGCGTCAGCCCCGACCCGCAGTTCGGCCCGGTCCTTCTGTTTGGAACGGGCGGGCAGCTCGTCGAAGTGTATGGCGACCGTGCCCTGGGCCTGCCGCCGCTGACGACCACGCTCGCTCGCCGTATGATGGCGCGCACCAAGATCTACCGCGCCTTGCAGGGCGTCCGGGGGCGTCCGCCCGCCGACTTGCCCGCGCTGGAGGCGATCCTCGTCCGCTTCGCCCGGCTGGTCACGGAGCAGCCTTTGATCCGGGAGATGGATATCAACCCGCTCGTCGCCTCGCCCCAAGGTCTGCTTGCCCTAGACGCCCGCGTGCTGCTGTACGGCGCTGAGGTCGGGACCGACCAGGTGCCGCGACCGGCGATCCGCCCGTACCCGTCTCAGTACGCGGGCATGGCGGTGCTGAAGAACGGCGATACGGTCGCGATCCGCCCGATCCGCCCGGACGATGAGCAGTGTCTCATCGCCTTCCACGAGTCTCTTTCGGAGCAGAGCGTCGCGCAGCGCTACTTCCACCCCCTCGCCCTCAGCCAGCGCATCACCCATGAACGGCTCGCCCGCATCGCCTTCAACGACTACGACCGTGAGATCGCGCTCGTCGCGCTGGCCGGCGACGAGATCATCGCCGTCGCGCGGCTGAGCAAGGCGAATACACTGGCCGCCGACGCGGGCGAGTGGGAAGGGCGCATCTCGCTGATCATCCGCGATGCTTCCCAAGGACAGGGGCTGGGGACGGAGATGCTCAGGCGCCTGCTGACCGTGGCTCGCGATGAGCGCCTGGCCTGCGTCCGCGCCGACGTCCTGGCCGCCAATGCCCCCATGCAGGCCATCTGCCGCAAACTCGGCTTCACGCTCGGCCCGCCGCAGGGCGTACCGGGCGTCGTCTCCGCCGAGATGGTTCTCGGCGTGCCCGGTGCTTGATTACTAGCTTCCCTGTGCGGCGTTAGGGTGATAGCCCTTTGGCAAAGGAGTGTTCTGATGTGTGGCCTCTAGCCCCTGACGCACGAAGCCAGCCACAGTTTTGGCATGCGCGCGGATCAGTAAAACCACTTGAGGGTCGCGCGACGTTTCATCTTCGGACACGCCGCCGGGAATATCCGTGATTACATCGCTGATCTCGCAGTGACGCCGGAAGATCTCAATGAAGATCGGGTCGTTCGGGCGGATATTATTCCCTTGCTGCACCCGGACCTTCATTTCCCGTGCATGGTGACGAATGGCTCGCATGATTTCAGCGTCCTTGCTCGTGGTGATTGTACGCACGCCTCGGGGGATATTCTCGATCGTGAAGCGGATCTTGCCGTGGTTCAGCAGCAGCGTCATAATCGAGACCATATCGGTGGATACCGTGTGAACTGCTGATTGACCTTTGTGGATTGCGGCTTGATCTTTGCCGGCGCCGGAGGGCACGGTTGCTGAGGCTGGGGATTGCGGCGTGGTCTCCTGGGCGGGCATCCCCCAGGCGGGCATCCCCCAGGCGGGCATCCCCCAGGCGGGCATCCCCCAGGCGGAGGAGCCGAGGGCGATCAGTCCAGCCATGACCACACAAGCGAGGCCGCTTTGGAAGTTGCATCCTCTCTTCGATCGCGTGGTCATGGCATGGTCCTCCATCGGTCCTACTCCTCCGCCTACTTCTCCGCCTACTTCTCCAACTACTTCTTCGGCTGCTTGTAGCATTCCAGGTTTGTGACGCCGCACGCACACGGGCCGCAGCTTTTGCTCCAGTCATCTGCGGTCTTGATCGTGATCTTCATCTGGCAGTGCTGGCAGTTGAACGTGAAGGGGAGCTTTACGTCCGGGATGGCCTTCGAAGTCTTTGAGGCAGCCGCTTTCGTGTCCGGAGTGCAGACCTTTTTGCCGGAGGCGTAAGCCGTGTTCAGTGAACAAACCATAAGGCCCATCACCGCGAACGTCAATAGTTTTTTCATTTTGTGTCCTTAATAGCAGCTCGCTGCTATTCCTATGATTGCACAAAGGGTGCTTTCATGCCATCCGCGCTTCAGCCTATTGTGAGCCGAGAACTAAAGCTGGATCAGGGCATAGACCGTGTTGGACCGATTCCCGCCGTCCATGATGCTTTCGCCCGACAGCCGCAGCATGTGCTGGCTGAATGGATACCAGGTCACGGTCGCGACCGGGTACTGGTCATGGACCACGCCACGGATATAATCATAGCGCCCGGAAAAGGCCAGCGCCGGGGAGAGGACGTAATCGGCTTGCGCCGAGAGATGCTGCTGGTTTCCGTTGATGTCCCCGCCGACTGCACCGATCCCTAGCAAGGATAGTCGCGGCGTCATCTGGCGCGTCACGATAAGACCTTCCTGAGTCGCGCTGCCGTCGCGGTAAGCGAAGAGGCCGCCGGTGTTGAAGCCTTTGCGCTGGAACGCATGGACATAAGCGCCCTGCGGCGCATAGAGCCGTGTATCCTGGTTGAGTGTGAGATGGCCGGCCAGCGCCATCCCGACGTCCACATATAGGCCGTTCGCCGTCTTGCGCCCGCGATTGCTGAAGTACTCCAGGCTTACGGCGGGTGTGGACGAGTCCAGGGCGATGTTATCCACCGAGTCCGTCAGGGCCGCCGGCAGCCGCTGGGTCAAGCTGCTGATTCCGTTCCACTGGTAGTTGATCGGACTGAACTGACCGATCCGCACTGCCAGCCTCCCCTGGGTGCTGGCCAGCGGGACCGCGACCCAAGCCCCGTCCAGGAAGCTCGGACGGACCCCATTATGCGACCCCGCGAGATAATCAACCCAATAGCCGCCGCCACGGCCTGTAGTGGGGCTGAAACCGCCTGCCGCGAACAGCTCGATCGCTTGAAACTGTGCCCCGGTCGGCGCGCTCTGGCTGTTGCCCCAGGTGCTTGTCACTAGGCCGGAGATCGGCACCCTGTTCAGTGTGCTGCCCGGGGCGAGGGGGCGGCCGCCGGGCCAGTTGTAGTAGTTCGCTTGGAACGCCAGGCCATTGATATTCAGTTTCGGCGCGATGGAATGACAGGCGTTGCAGGAGACTCCATATTGACGGGCGAACACCGGTAGGGCGTGGGCGGGCGGCGGCTGCGTTTGCAGAGCTACCGCGAGTATCGCGATCAGGCCGATTGTAGCCGCGATAAACGGAAGTCGGTTGTGTCGGAGTTTCATGCTCTCAGTTCCTTCCAGCAGCACTCTTGTGCTGATATATGCAGAGTAGTGAAGCCGGTCGCAATACCCCCGTGGGCAGGCTCAGACCGCTGTTTTTTCGGCGGCTACTTCTTCCTATCGTGATAGCAGCTGAGGCTTGTCTTGCCGCAGGCGCAGACCGGGCAGTCTTTTTTCCAGTCGGCTTGGGCCTTGATCGTGATCTTCAGGCCGCAGTCGGGACAGACAAAGGTGTACGGGAGCGTGACGCTCGGGAGCCCCGATGCACTCTTCACGGCTTTGAGGGCTTTGCCGGAAGGCGCGGGGCCGGCGTAAGAGGCCGGCAGCGAAAGGGCGAGGAAAGACAAGGCTGCGAGGAAAGATAAGGCCGTGAGGGGAACCCGCAGAAGGGATTGGCTCCGGTTTCGGCCAGTGTGGGGAGTATCAAGTTTCATGGTCGGCTTTCTCCTTTTTTGCTCTAGGCGTCACCCCGTGGGGTTTGTAATGAGTGTATGACCCTTGAGGCGTACGCATTCATCCGCTAAGTGGCCGGTTCTGGGTCGGCACCCGCTCCCCATCAAAAATGGGGTAGTGGTAAAGTGCCGACAGTTTTTGAAAAAATACGACCGGGATCGCGCCTCTTAGTTCGCACAGATGTCGAGAAGAATTGGGTGCTTTGCCAACCGTCGCAAAGGCTTGGCCGACAAGCAACTGTCGCCACTTTACCACTACCCAAAAGGAGTAGTGTCACACTTGGATCGTTGAGGAGGAAACCCGATGGCGACGATGACCGAAGCGCCCGCCGCGACGCTCACCTATGAGGCGTACATGGCGGAGCCGGAAGTGCAGGGACGATACGACATTGTCAATGGAGTGCGAATCATCATGCCGGGAGCAACGTGGGATCACCAGACGATAGCCATGAACTTGGTGGAACTGCTACGGCGGTATGCCCGCGCCAGCGGGGTCGGCAAGGTCAACACCGCGCCGTTCGACGTGCTCATCCGGCGCACCCCGAAGCTCCAGACGCGGCAGCCCGACGTGCTGTTTGTCAGCTACGCGCGGCTGGCGCAAGTAGGCGGTCGGCCCGCCAAAGGGCCGCTGGAGGCCGCGCCGGAAATAGTGGTCGAGATCATCTCCGATAGCGAGACGCAGCGGATTTTGGAGGACAAGCTGGCGGACTATATCGCCATCGGTGTGGACGAGTGCTGGGTGGTGCGGCCCGGTGCGCGGACAGTGGAGGTACTGGCCTTGACGCCGGGCGGGGTGCGGAGCGAAGCCGTGTATAGTGAAGGGCAGGCCGTGGCGTCGGTCGTCTTTCCAGGGCTGGTTGTCCCCGTTGCGGAGGTGTTTGCGGCCTAGCGCGGCCTTGACCAAGTAATCCTGCCTGGGGTACACTAGGGAGAACAGATGTTTTCCAAACGGGGCGCATTGCGGCCCGTTTTTATTTGTGTAGAGGGCAGGAGTGCATGGCCGACTTTATCAAGATCCGGGGCGCGCGGCAGAACAATCTCAAGGACATCTCGCTGGACATCCCGCGCGACAAACTGGTCGTCATCACCGGCCTGTCGGGGTCGGGGAAGTCCTCGCTGGCCTTTGACACCATCTACGCCGAGGGGCAGCGGCGCTATGTCGAGTCGCTGTCGGCCTATGCCCGGCAATTTCTAGGGCAGATGGACAAGCCGGACGTGGACCACATCGAGGGGCTGTCGCCGGCCGTGTCCATTGATCAGAAGTCCACGTCGCGCAACCCGCGTTCGACGGTCGGGACGGTGACGGAGATCTACGACTATCTGCGCCTGCTGTTCGCCCGCGTCGGCGTCCCGCACGACCCGATCACGGGTAAGCCGCTGACCAAGCAGACCGTGGAGCAGATGGTGGATCGGACTTTGGAGCTGCCGGAGGGGACGCGGATTCAGGTTCTAGCCCCGATCATCCGTGGGCGCAAGGGCGAGTACAAGAAGGAGATCGAGGAGATCCGGACGGAGGGCTTCGCGCGGGCGCGCATTGATGGCACGGTCTACGACTTCTCCTCGGACACCATCCCGGATCTGGCCCGGTACAAGATGCACTCGATCGAGATCGTCGTGGACCGGCTGGTGATCAAGAAGGCCCCCTCGGAACCTACCCCCGGCGCAGCACTGGCTACCCGGAGGGCAAGCGCGGAGCAACTGCACCCGACCGACCCCGCCCTGCTCGGGAAGGGTGAAGATGCTGCTCTTACCCCCCCTTCCTTGACAGGGAAGGGGGCTGGGGGGTTAGGTTCCTCCACCCTCGCGAAGCGTCTGGCGGACTCGTTTGAGGTGGCGGCCAAGCACGGCAAGGGTTCGGTCATCGTGGACGTAATCGGCGGCGAGCCTTTGGAGTTCACCGAGAGCTTCACGGCGACCGATTCGGCGTTCAACTTCGAGGAGATCGAGCCGCGCTTGTTCTCCTTCAACTCCCCCTACGGCGCGTGCCCGGACTGTCACGGGCTGGGCATCAAGGTCGAGTTCGACCCCGACCTGATCATCCCGGACAAGAGCAAGAGCATCGAGGAGGGGGCCATCGCGCCCTATGTGGCGGCCACCTCGGGTAACACCAACGAGTGGGCCTTGGGGCTGTTCCGGGGCGTCGCCGAGCGATTCGAGTTCGCCGCCGAGGCGCCGCTGGAGACGCTGACCGAGGAGCAGATGAAGGCCCTGATGTACGGCGTCTCGGGCTACGTCACCGTCACATTCCGCAACAAGTGGGGGCGTAACCGGCAGTTCACATCCGACTACTCGGGCGTCATCGGGATGCTGGCCAAGAAGCTGTCCGAGACCGAGTCGGACGGCGTCAAGGAGTGGCTGGGCCAGTTCCAGTCCGAGAAGCCCTGCCCGGTCTGTAAGGGCAAGCGGCTCAAACCCGAAGCACTGTCCGTGCTGCTGGGCGGCATCAACATCAGCGACCTGTGCGCCCTGAGCATCGCCAAGGGGTATGACTGGTTCGAGACGCTGCACCTGACCGCGCGGCAGCAGATGATCGGGCGGCAGATCGTGCGCGAGATCCAGACGCGGCTCGGCTTCCTGCTGAATGTCGGCCTGGGCTACCTGACCCTGGACCGGGGCGCGCGGACATTGGCGGGCGGCGAGGCGCAGCGCATTCGGCTGGCCTCGCAGATCGGGTCCGGCCTCACGGGCGTTCTTTATATCCTGGATGAGCCTTCCATCGGCCTGCACCAGCGCGACAATTCCAAGCTGATCGATACCCTGTTCCATCTGCGCGGGCTGGGTAACACGATCATCGTGGTCGAACACGACGAGGAGACGATGGCAGCCGCCGACTGGATCGTGGACATCGGGCCGGGCGCGGGCGAGCACGGCGGCCACATCATCGCGCAGGGGACGCCGGGCGAGATCATGGCGAACCCGGCCAGCGTCACAGGCCGGTTCCTGTCGGGCCGGGACAAGATCGAAATCCCCGCCGAGCGCCGCCCGCCGAACGGCAAGTCGCTGGAGATCATCGGGGCCTGCGGGCACAACCTCCAGAACGTCAGCGTCACCATCCCTCTGGGCTGCTTCGTCTGCGTGACCGGCGTTTCGGGATCGGGCAAGAGCACCTTGATTCAAGAGACCCTGTTCCCGCGCTTGCAGTCGGCCATCAACAAGACGCACCATGTCTGGCAGCCGCACGACGCCATCAAAGGCATCGAGTATCTGGACAAGATCGTGGACATTGACCAGTCCCCTATCGGACGGACACCGCGCTCGAACCCGGCGACCTACACGGGCGTCTTCGACATGATCCGCGACCTGTTCGCCAAGACCGCCGATGCCCGGATGCGCGGCTACAAGCCGGGCCGGTTCTCTTTCAACGTCAAGGGCGGCCGGTGCGAGGCGTGCAAGGGCGACGGCATCATCAAGATCGAGATGCAGTTTTTGCCTGATGTCTATGTCCCCTGCGAGGTCTGCCACGGCAAGCGCTACAACCGCGAGACCCTAGAGGTCAAGTTCAAAGGCAAATCCATCGCCGACGTGCTGGAGATGACCGTCGGCCAGGCCGTGCAGTTCTTCGAGGCGGTCCCGGCCATCACTCGTAAATTAAGAACCCTCCATGATGTCGGCCTGGACTATATCCGCATGGGCCAGCCCGCCACGCAGCTTTCGGGCGGCGAGGCCCAGCGCGTCAAGCTGGCGACGGAGCTTGCCAAGCGGGCGACGGGCAAGACGCTCTACATCCTGGACGAGCCGACCACGGGCCTGCACTTCGCCGACATCCAGAAGCTGCTCCACGTCTTGCAGCGCCTCGCCGACACAGGCAACACGGTCCTGGTCATCGAGCACAATTTAGACGTCATCAAGACCGCCGACTGGGTGCTGGACATGGGTCCCGAAGGCGGCGATGGCGGCGGGATGCTGGTCGCGGAAGGCACGCCGGAAGACATCGCGAAGGTGCCCGCCTCCCACACGGGCCGGTATCTGGCGAAGGTGCTGAGTGGGCAGAGCTTGATCGGTGGGAAGTGATATTGGGGACGGGCGCGGGTACGATCAGGAGGAGCGTACAACAGCGGTGATGCCGTAGATGCGGTCTTCGCCAGCGTCCCGCAGCCGCAGATGATTACGACCTTCCTGAGGGTGTGTATAGAAACTCCGAACTGGCGATTGAAATCGCGGCAACGAGGGCACGAAGTCCGCCTTCGCGGACTAAGAACCAATCCTGATCCGAACCTGCGAAGGCAGGTTTCGTGCCTTTGTTGCCGTGACTTCAGTCGCCCGATCCCCGTTTTCTCTGCTGTGGCGAAAGCGCAACTGAGGCGACATCGGCCTATCCACGTTCACTGCTGCTGCCTCGCTCCTACAAGCGGAAACCTTGGTCAGCCCGGATTTTGGACTGCTGACCCTGACCGACCGGGACATGGTTGAGGGCGTTGAATACGTGCGTAGGCACAGCATCAACGCCTCAGACGCCGCAATACTGGCCGCTTACCTGCGCTATACGCGGATATAACCTTTTAGCGTCTCTCCAACCGTTCTCATCGCTGCTGACCAGCGCCTCCTGCGGGCCGCCGCTGCCGAGGGGCTGGCGACGCTGAACCCGGAGATCGCTTCCCCCACCGATGTCCCCGCACTTCTGGCCGCGCTCTAGCTGCCGCCCATAATGTGCCATAATCCCTTTATGAACCCTCGCCCCCTGCTCGCCCTGGCCGTGTTTTGCCTCGTGTCCGCGTCCGCCGCTCGCGCGCAGCCGCCGGATGCACCGGTCAAGCTGCGCTACCACTTTGTGCCAGGGCAGACACTGCGGTATCTGGTCCAGCGCGACCCGTATTTCGATGATCCCGCTGGGGCAGTCGAGACGACGGACCCGGATGCGCCGTATCGGCCGCCGGTCGTGGAGCGGCTGACCGAGGAGGTCCTGGCAGTGGGGCGGGACGGAACGGCGACAGTCCGGGTGACGGTGGGACCGGAGCCGGGGTTTGAGGACGAGGTCAATACAGCAAAAAAGGTCAATGCAGCAAGACCGGCGGCGCAGACGGTGACGGTGACCCCACTGGGGCAGGTGGTGTCATACCCGGCGCTTTACCCCGTCCCCGGTTTCCTGCGGGCGTTCCTCCGGCTGCCCTTTGCGCTGACACGGCCCGGGCTGACATGGCGGGGCACGACTTTCCGGGGGGCGGACCGGGTCGGGACGAGTCTCATGCTGGCGGCCCAGACGGGTGGGCGCCGCGGGCTGGCGGTCATTACGCAGGCTTTGCCGCCCGCCGTAGCCGAGAGCCGGTCACCGGACCGTGACGGGACTTTGCTTCAGACGACGCGGAGCGTTCAATCGGACCGGATCATCTTCGATGCGGGCGTGGGCAGCCTGCGCCGCCAGGTCAGCACACTGAATATCATGCTGTCGCTGGTGATGACGGGGCGCGGGGGGCGCGGCGCGGCGGACTTCGGGCATGTCATCCCGAACGTGCAGGTGATCCAGACGATGACGATTGATCGGCAGGACGATCCGCCTGCGCCCCCTTTGCCCGCTTCAACTGGGCGACGGTCAGGAAGCTGAGGATGACGAGGAGCGACCAGGAACTCATCTTCGCCAGCAAGACGGGATGCCATCCCTCAAGGACAAGAAAGCGGCGGCCCAAGGCTCGATCCTGATGGGAGCCTTAGCCCTGATCGTGGTCTCCATCCTGCTGCGCCCCAAGTCGCCGCCTAGCCTGGCGGCGGACTCTCTCGCCTCGCTCGGGGCGCTGTTCCTGCTGACGCCGGGTGTTCAAGCGCACGGGTAAGCAGCCGCAGCCCAAGAGCAATCAGCGCGGGCATGACCACCAAGACGGGAAACCAGATCGGGCCGTACCAGGCGATGGGGACTAGGAAGTAGATATCCGTGCTGCCCAGTGATTGCGGGAAGCCGGTCCACAGCTTCAGCCAGAGGTAATAGGTCTCGTCCCAAACGGCGAAGGTGTAGAGGAACAGGGCCAGCCGCTCACGCCCGGTCCGGCCCGCTGCCATGGCGGGGCCGAGCAGCAGCAGGAGAGTCGCGATCTCGCGCCCGTACTCGGTCTGGTAGACGCCCAGCCTGCTCATCTCGGCAATGATGGCGGGGCCGTTCCAGGCCAGGTGCCGTGCGGCCCAAAGCTGGTGGTAGTCCATACCCGGCGTCATGCCGGTGAGGCGGCGAATGTAGACGACGACCAGGGCCTCGACATAGCCGAAGGCGGCGGCGTACAGGGTCCACCAGAGCAGGCGGATTGGCAGGGATTTGTCAGGTTGAGCAGGTGGAGGCGGAGTGGTTATCACGTTTGATCCTTTGGGCGGTGAAGTATCCGGCAACAAGGCAGGTCACAGTGAAAGCCAGAAAAATTCCTGCGGACTCGATCAGAATGCTACGATTGGTGATAGTCGCGCTGGGCCCGTCTTCAGTTCCCAGCGAAAAATTAACCAATCCAGCGTTGATACACGCCAGCGGCAGACCCAGAAGTGCAGCTTCCACTAAAGCCACTAGAATAACGGCGACCATTGGAAACTGGCTCTGTTTGCTGGATATACCCCATTGCAGGAGCCAGGAAAGTGACCCCCAAATCAGGC
>JANLUQ010000682.1:0-3680 GCA_031363565.1 Armatimonadota bacterium
CCTTCCCTCCGAGGGGAGGGGCGCGACTTGTCGCGGGGAGAGGAGTCAGAACACCCCCGCGACCCGCGACCGCTCCGCCTCATCTATCGGTGGTACATCTGCGGCCCCAACGTTCTCCGCCACCTGCGCCGCCGTCTTCGCGCCAACGACGACCGAGGAGACTGATACGTCGTCCAGCACGAAGCGCAGGGCCGCCTGCGTCGCCGTCCGCGCCCCATCCCGCCGCAGGAAATCCAGTTGCGCTGCTGTTTGGGCCATAGCCGCCACATACTCGGGCGGCAGGGAGGCCCGGATGTCGCCCTCGGAAAATTGCGCGTCTGGGCCGTACTTTCCGGCCAGGAACCCGTTCGCTAGAGGCTCACGCGCCAGGATGCCCACCTTGCGCTTTCGTGCCAGCGGCAGCAGGTCCACCGTCGCCCCTTGGTAAAATAGGCTGTAGCCGACCTCTAAAACGTCTATGGGCAGGTTGTGACGCAGCAGCCACAGCCCATCTTGCGGCTCGGCGACCGACACCCCGTAAAACTTGATCTTGCCGGCCCGGCGCAGCGCGTCCAATGTCTCCCAGACCCGGAAACGGTCCAGGTCCTCGACGGGGGGGTTCATCAGCAGGAACACGTCCAGCACCTCGCGCCGCAGGCGGGTCAAACTCTGCTGCACGGCATGGGCCACCGCCAGAGGCGTCCAGTCCGGCTCCAAGGTACCGTCTTTGCGGTAAAAGTTGATGCCGCCTTTGGTGACGACGACTGGCGGTGGCCCGTCCCACTCCGTCAGGACTTCGCCCAGCAGCGCCTCGCTGTGCCCCTGCCCGTAGACGTCGGCAGTGTCGAAGAGCGTGACGCCCAATTCCAGAGCCAGGTGGAGGGCTGCTTTGGAGACCGCATCGTCGGTGTCCCCGTAGGAGTTACCCCAGCCGTTGCCGCCGATGGCCCAGCCACCGAAGCCAATCTCGGACACCGAAAGCCCCGTCTTGCCCAGCCGCCGCGTTCGCATCAGGCGGACGGCCCGAACGGCCTTTTGGCCTTCAGCTTCTCGTCCAGACGCTTCGCCTCGGCGCGGGATGTCAGGTATGCCTTGGCATCGAAGCCGGGAAACCGACCGCCCAGGGCCATCGCCACGTCGTCTGGCAGGGCCAAAGCGGTGATTTTGTCTAGGAACTCCGGCTCTTGCGCGACGATGGCGGGCAGATACAGCATCCCGCAGTCAAAGAGGATCTTCGTGTTCTGCGCCGCATTGGGCGTCTGCGCCCGCAAGCTGACGCCGTTCCGGAAGGCATAAAGGCAGAGGGTTTTATAACGGTCTAAGTTCAAGTAGCAGGCTCCTGAGATGTCGCGTGCTGCGGCTAAGGCACGACCATGAACGCTTCGCCATCCGCAGTTCGGTAGGCATAGAAGTGGCTGTCCAGCGTAAAAACTTGTGAGAGAGATAATGTTTCGGCAGCGGCGACCAGGACAGCATCCGCGAGGTCCATGGGTGTATCGCGGTACTTTTCCGCAAGGACTTCAGCCCGGCTGATCTCGGATGCAGATGGAGCATACAGTGCTAATCCTCCGCTGCGGACGTAGCGCCAGCGGAGCCTCTGCATCGGCCATCCACCTATGGTGTAAAGAAGTACATTGCCTCAGTGAAGCAGGGCCACGGCGTGAGCATCGGTGCAGACAGCATTGGAAGACCGGCATCTGTCAGCGTCATACATCTATACCCTGGGCACGATATTTTGCCACCAATATCTCGTCAAAGGGAGTTCTTGCTCCAGGCGGCGGGGACTGTGGTTCCAACACCTCCGCCTCAGCAATAAGATCCCTCAGCGCCACATCGAGCGACATCCCTTCAAGCGAAGAAAAAGGCTCGGCGAAGCGCTTCTGCAATGTCTCCAAAGCCAGCAGTTCCGGGGTTGTTCCGTAGCGACCAGCCTCTCGGTTCAGTTTCCTCTCGATCTCCGGTGTCAATGTGATCGCCAGGGTTGATTTCCACCTTAGTTCATGTCGATTAGGCACAGTATACCCGAGAGTCCGCTGCGAATCCGGTACGGCAGCCGGTCAGACGCTTTGTGACATCCCCCAACAAGGAGCGCACGATTTGTGTCTGATTTCGGGTACATTGGCTGCGCCATGACACAAACCATCTTTATTCCGAACACAGAAGCTCCCGCTCCCCCACCGGTGAACCAGAAGAGTGTCTACGTCATCTTCAACCCCGTCTCGGGCAAGAGCGACCCGGAGGAGCGCAAAAAAGTCATCTCCGATGCCCTCGCCGCCCATGACTACACCTGCCAGTTCATCGCCACCACCAAGGAGCAGGGCGCGAAGGCATGTGCCGCGGAGGCGCTGGCGCTGGGCGCGGACCTTCTGGCCGTATCCGGCGGCGACGGCACCGTCATGGAGGCCATGTCCGCACTCGTCGGCAAAGACATCCCCATCGCTGTGTTTCCCGCTGGGACCGGCAACCTGCTCTCGGTTAACCTCGGCATCCCGACCACCGTGCCGGACGCCGTGGATGTTGCCTTGGGCGGGCAGATGTACTCGCTGGACCTCGCCCGTGCTGGCGATGGCCGGTACTTCGCCATTATGGGGGGCTTGGGCATGGATGCCCAGATGATCAAAGACTCCGGACGGGAGGCCAAGGACAGGCTAGGCAAGCTAGCCTACTTCCTCGCCGCTGTCAAGAACCTGCCCCGCCGCCGCGCCCATGTGGAGATCATCCTGGACGACCGCCCTCCCCTCCAGCGGCGCGTTAAGTCCGTCCTGCTGGCAAACATGGGCAAGATCACCGGTGGGCTGGACGCCATGCCGACGGCCTCCCCCAATGACGGCCTGCTGGACATCGGCATCCTGAAGGCATCAACCCCCGCCGACTGGGTGTTCCTGATGGCGAACGCTTTGCTGGGCCGCGCCCAGCAGGACCGTTCGCTGGAGGTCTACCAGGCCCGTAAAGTCACCCTGCGCCCACGCCGCCCCCAGCCCGTCCAGTTCGACGGCGAGGACGCGGGCACGATGGACGAGCTGACCATCGAGATGGTCCCCAAGGCGGTCCGGGTGCTGATCCCGAGGGATGCTCCCGGCACCCAAGAGGCCAGGGACCTCCCGCCCGCCGTCGTCGCCGAGAGGAGTGCCAAGCGCCGCCTGCTCCTCCCACTCGCCCTGCTCCTGCTGGCCGTAGGTGCGGCCCTCGCATGGCGTCGCCGCAAACCGTAGGGGCGCGATTCATCGCGCCCTCTTGCGTGGCCACCCACTAGGGGCACAAGCTAGGGCAACATATTTTTACAACCGCTCCGGCCAAATCCCCGGAAGCCATCCGGTGTCGTTACAACTTTCTTGACCACGAAGTCAGTGACACCACCCCAACACTCCGTGTCACCCGCCCACACATTCCCGTCTACAATGGTCCGCCCATGCCGGTCATAGATTGTCTCATACCAATCAATGTCATCCCAAGCGAATACCGTGCCACTTCTTCGCATGACAAAACTATTGGCCTGCGATGGTACGGACCAATTAATATGTCAGATACCCCCACCTAAATGTTGGGGGCTTGTCCCTAGTCCGGTAGCCTACGCAGAGGGCCATAGGCGTAACTGAGACAATAGGCTGTCTGAACAAAGTTCAGCAATGCTGAACAAGCAGCCCGTGTTCTTACGGGACGGCCCGTTGAACCAATTCGGTATCGCTATGCGAGGCTTCGTG
>JANLUQ010000049.1:0-4975 GCA_031363565.1 Armatimonadota bacterium
GCAGGGCCGGCGCAGAATGAGGCGACTAAAGTGGTCCCCATCGTCAGCATCGGTCAGGGTGGCTACGCCGGCGCGGTCCAGGTGTCCGGCCCGCGGGAGCAGGTGAACCGCGTCCAGGCGGTCGGTCAGGTGGAGGGCAGCGTGGTCGGGGACCGCTTCCGCCTGAAGGCGCTCATCCCCATTGACACGGAGAAGCCGCAGAACCTCCAAAGCATCCGCCGCGTCAAGGGCGTCGGCGTCAGCGCCATCGTGGACGTTCGCATCTAGCGGCGACAACGAAAAACGCCCCGGTCCATCGGACCGGGGCGTTTCGTGCTGATGCTCGTACTGATCGCTATGGCACTGTGATGCTCACCGTCTGCGTAGCCGAGTTGCCTGCCATGTCCAGCGTCTGCACCTCGACCCTATGCTTGCCGGACGAGAGCGCGGGCAGGGAAAGGGTGAATGGCTCCGAAGACGAGTCGAATAGGCCGTCGTCCGCCGAGGCCGCCACCGCATCGCCGCCGTCTACCTTGGCCTGGACGGCCTTGGCAAAGGCCAGGCCCGTCGTCACCACCCCGCGCAGTGTCACCGTCTTATCGGCGTTCACGACCGGCGTTCCCATCGTTAGCGTCGGCGCGGCGTTTACGACCAGGAAAGGAGCGGAGACAGTTTTCGCGGTCAGCGCATCCGCCGGGTTGCTCGGCTTGTCGCTTGCCGTCACGCGGACCTGATAGGTCCCATCCGGCACTTCCGAGGTGTCCCAGGTGAACGAGGTGTCTTTCAGGCCGGTGGCTCCCGCCGTCGCTTTGGCATCCTCGGTCGCTCCGGCGGCTTCTTTCGCTGCCGCTTCCTTCATCTGCGCGATGATCTTGGCACGGATAGCGGGCGGAATATTCGTCTGCTTGTCCAGGTTCGCCCGCGAGGCGGCCAGGCTGGCCGCTGCATGCTTGGGCTTTGCCCCATCCGGCGCTGCGCGCTTGGTGATCGGTTTCCAGGTCTTGCCGCCGTCGGCGGAATAAGCGGCGTCGTAGACCAGAGTGTCCTTGTCGGGGTCGGTGCCCGTCCACTGGAGCAGCGTGGACTTGGAAACAGCGTCGCCGCCCGCCGGCTTGACGATGCCGACGATCGGTGCATGGTTACGCGGCAGATAGTAGACGCTCACATCGTGCAGCCTCGGAGCCGTCCCGGTGGCCATCCCGCTCAGGAGGGCCTGGTACTGGAGGTAGCGGGCGGGCGGCGAGGTGACGGTCTGGCCATGCGCGTTGGTGTACGAGGCCGACCAGGCGCTCCACGAGTCGTCGGGCCGTTCCACATCGCCCGACCGGGTCTGGAGGGCGACTTCGTCCCCCGCCGGGACATTCGCCGACCAGGCGATCGTGCCCCAGCGCGAGCGCCCCCCGGTGTCGTGGACGGTGGATTGGAACACGCCTTGCAGGACGCCCGCCCCGGTCGCGCCGATCTTGTAGATGCTGCCCACAGTCCCCGTCCCAGCATAGACCGCGCTGCCCGCCGTGTCCAGGGCAAGGCTTAGAAACTGCTCGTCCGAGTCGGCGACAAACGATTGTACGCTGTCATCGGTGTTGATCTTGTAAACGGTATTGCCAGAGACGGCATAGACAGCATCATTGGCATCCGTTTTGAGGCACTGGATGCCCGGCATGGACCGCCCCAGCAGCCGCTTGGCCGTCCCGTCCGGCGCGATGCGATAAACAGTGCCGGTTGTCGAGGTTCCCGCATAAACGTTCCCCAGGGAGTCGGTCGCCAGGGCGCTGACATTCGGCTCCGGCGTGTCATACAGCACGCTGCTCTTGCCGTTCGGCGTGATCTTATAGATGATGCCGTTCGGCCCGCTCCCTGCGTAGATGTTTCCCTGCTTGTCCGTGGCGATTGAGAGGATGTTGGCTTCAGGCGAGGTGAACAGCGCTTGATTAGGCGGTGCGGCTTGGATGGGGCTGACAGCAACAATCGCAGCCACGGGGTGGCCTGCACCATCAAATCCCGTCATTACACTTGCTGGGGACACCACCCTAATGCGCCGCCCGCCCAGACTGTAGACGCGGCCGGTGCCGCCGCCGGTGGCTACGAACATCTCGTCTTGAGCCGTGTTATATGCCAAGGCAGTGACGTACTTTTCCTGGGCCGTGAAGACTTTGCTTCCCTTGCCGTCCGGCCCGACCTTGAACACGATGCCGTGCGGCACCGTCCCAGCGTACAGGTTGCCGCTGTTATCCAGTGCCAGCGAGGTCACTTCCAGCTCTTTCGTCTGGAAGAATGGGGCTGTTTTACCTGCCGTATCCATCTTGTAAACGACGCCGCCGTCGCCCGTGCCCAAATAAACGTTGCCCTTGCCATCCGGCAGCATGGACCAGATGTAGCTTTCCGAGGTGTCGGCGACCTTCTGCAAGGACGGTGAGAGGCGCACATCGCCCAAACTGGTCACGGCGACGTTTTTGAGCGTCCCTGCCGCAAACTCGCCCATGGTGTCCTGACGCCAGATGGATGGCAGGCGTCCGACCGGCTTGACGGCGGCTGTGCTATCATCCGAGGCAGGCGCAGCGGCGGTGTCCGCCGTCTTGGCCGGGGCTGAGGCGGTGGGCGTCCCCGAAGCTGCCGCCGATGTCTGGTCCGATACGGTCGCCCCAGGCTTGGAAGGGGCGGGAGCAGGCTTGGTCGCCAGGCTGTCCGGGGAGAGCGTCATCACGAAGTCGCCGTCCTCGCCGCCGATGGAAGACATCGGGAGGGTGCCGCTGTCGGCGGTCGGAGCCGGGTCCGCCCCAGCGGGGACGGCGCTGCCCGCAGAAGACGCGGTGGGCCGGACGGTCTCGGACAGGTCCTTGCGTCGGACCATGATGTTCAGCGTCTGGCTGCCCGTGACGATGTAGGGGATCGTCTGCGTCACCTTCACCTCGTCGCGCTCGATCCGCAGGCCCGTCGTCCGGGCGGACTGCATGACGGCGGCCAAAGTCGGCGGCAGGCCGGACAGCTTCTCGCCTTTGACCGTGACCGCCGCCGTCGGCAGCAGCAGGTGCGCGACCAATTCATTGTTGCGCGGCTTCTCCGAGAACGCCTTGACAAGCTGGCCGATGTTCGCGGCGGGACCCAGCGGCTCGGCGGAGCGGATCTGGAGCAGTCCGCCCAGCAGGCTCGTCACCCCGCCTTCCGACCCTCCCCCGCGCACATTGAGCGAGAGCGGGCCGTCCGCCGTCGTGAGGGGGATTTTCACCGCCACCATTCGTGTGTACAGGGGCTGCTTGTAAGGCTTCATGACGACGCCCACATCCACGGTATCGCCGGGCGCGAAGTGGGACTGCTTGACGAACAGGTGGTCAATCTCCGCCGTGTCGTGTCGGTTCTGGATCGTCACGCTCATCTGGACACTCTTGACGGCCAGAGGGTAGAACGAGTTAGAGGACAGCAGGTGCATCAGGCTGTCCAGGTCCCCGATGGCCGCCTGGTCAATGCTCAGGGCATCATAGAAGGTGTTGGTGCGCTTGACATGGCCGATCTCCTCGACATCCACATCGAAAGAGACCTGGGCGACCGAATCGCCCGGCTGCCCGTGGACCTGCGCGATGGCCGCGTCGGCCATCTGCGACACGAGCTGCCCGGTCAGCAGCGGGTGGTTGATGATCCGCATGTGGAAGTCTTTGCGGCGCTTGATGGACTCGTCGTTGACCGAGACGGTCACCGGCACCATCTCGGGCATCGGCCCGATCACGCCGCCGACCGAAAAGGGCCGGTCCTGGAAGATGCGGCCCACGGTCTTGATCGGGGCGCCGATCTTCGTCGAATCCTGGTAGGACGGGAAGACATCAATGACATAGGCCGTGGTCAAGGCGGCATCAATCGGCCCCAGACTTGTGAATGGGTGCCCGAACAGCAGCAGCCGGTTGCCGTCCCGATAAGTGACGGTCCCGGTCGCCGTCAGGTCCATGTCGCCCTGCACCAGCGAGACGCCGACGGCGGAGCCGGGCACCAAAGTAGCCCCCTTCGCCAGCGGGTTGGTATCCGTAGAATCGCCTGCCCCGCCGCCCGCCATGACATTGAAATGGAACGGTGTGAAGGCTTGATTGAGACGGCTGATACTCTGCGCGCTCAACCCGCTCGCCATCAAGGGGAGGGTGGAGCCGGAGAAGTTCGGCAGCGGCACGTTCCCCGCGCTCATCGCCGCGGGCGGCGCGGCGCTGAGGCTGGACGGCTTGGCGGGAAGATCAGGACTCCAGGCATCGAACATGTACTCGATCGGCGTCGCGTACCCGATCGGGTCCTTGGCGAACTGGTTGCCCAGCGAGATCGCGCCCACGAGCCGCCCGCCGATATAGATCGGGCTGCCGCTCATGCCATGCGCGATCTCCAGGTGCCGGGTGACGACCGGCCCGTCCAGCACGCGGAAGGCGATGTAGTCCTTGCCTTCGTTGAACTTGGAGACTACGCCCAAGATCTCGACCCCGAAACGGGTGATCTTAGTGCCTTTGAAGACGGTCAAGGCATAGCCCTTCATGCCGGGGCGCAGCTCGCCGACGTGCATGAACTTCTTCGAGTCCCACTTGAGCCGCTGGCTCGGCGCGGGATGGGATATCGGCACGGCGGGACGCGCATCAACGGCCCTTGCGGCCAGCAAGAAAGCAGCCAGCGCGGTGCCGAGAGCAAGAGGAAATTGCTTCATAGAGTAGGTTTTTCTTATCGCTGAGATGAGGCTGAAAATAATCCCCCGGCATTGGAAATGCCGGTAACACTTCTACGCGCTCTTGACATAGACTTGTTCCGGGTCGAATTGGGGCGTAGTGATCGTCCGCCACTCCTCGTTCTCTCCCGCCACTTCGCGGTAATAGCAGGTCGGGTGCCCCGTGTGGCAGGTCGCACCGACGGGCCGAGCCAGGATCAGCAGCGAGTCATCGTTGCAGTTGACCCGCAGCGCGACGAAGTCCAAGGTGTTCCCGCTGGTCTCGCCCTTCGTCCACAGCTTCTGCCGGGAGCGCGTCCAGAAGGTCAC
>JANLUQ010000102.1:0-4444 GCA_031363565.1 Armatimonadota bacterium
GTTCCAACCCGTCTACGCGGCGTACCTGAACCTGATCGAGCCGTGGTGGAAGACGCTGCGCTCGCTGGCGCTGAAGGGCCGCCGCTTCGAGACCTGGGACGAGATCGCGCAGGCGGTGGCGGCGGCGACGGCCTACTGGAAGCGGCGACGGCCTGCTGGAACTTGCACCGGCACCCGTTCGTCTGGGGGCGCAGGCGCCGTCACCGTCCCCGGCGCAAGGCGGGGCTGGCCCTGCTGCCAACAGCGGCCTGAACTTCTACGGACTTACCGGATGCACCATTAAAGAACGATGCCCAATATTATTACCGCATGTCGCTGGAAGTAGCACAGGCTTGGCTCAAGTCTGCCGCATAGATGCGAATGATTGTGTGCAAGAGGACAGAATCAAATGAGTCAAGCCATCCTGCCAAGGTTTGACGGCCAAAGTTTCGACCCGAGAGCAGAAAGCGTATTGCTGTCACGTTCTCTCACGCATCCCCTGTGACGAATAATCTTTGCCCCTCTTCGCCGCTATCCTTTCCGCCCTCGCGCCACCCTTCCTGCTGATCCTACTCGGCTGGGGGCTGAAAAAGGCACGCGTCCTGCACCCGGCCCATGTCCCCATCCTGAATGGGCTGGTGGTCCAGGTCACGCTGCCCGCCCTCGTCCTGCACGGGCTTCTGAGCGCGCCGCACCTGTCCGCCGCGCTGGCCCTGCCTGTCCTGGCGGGCCTGGGAGCGGAGGCGGCGGCAGCCGTCGTGATCTACGCGGTCGGGCGGGCGATGCGTCTGACGCCGGGCGTGCTGGGGGCAATGCTGCTGGTCGGGGTCTACGGCAACACCGGCTTTATCGGCTACCCGCTGACATTGGCCCTGGTTCCGAACCGGTTCCCAGAAACGATCCTGATCGACCAGTTCGGGATGAGCATCCCGATGTACCTGTCGGCGGCCCTGCTCGGCGCGCAGATGGGCGGCGGCAACGGCACGGGCGGAGGCGGGCGGCGCGGGGCGGTCCTGCGGTTCCTGCGATCGCCTTTGTTTTTGAGCGCTATTCTGGGGATCATTCTGCGGCTGATCCCCGTCCCGCCCGCCCTGGCCGATAGCGCCTGGCTGCGCGCGGCGGGCGGGGTCGTGGGCAAGTGCCTGGAATACCTGGGGCAGGGGACGACGCCGCTGGTCCTGCTGGCCCTCGGCGCCGCCCTGCGGCCAAGCGCGGCCGGGAGCCGGGCCGGGCCGATGGCGCTGGCCTGCGCGTGCAAGCTGCTGGTCAGCCCGCTGGCGATGTGGGGGCTGTGCCGGCTGCTTGGACTGGGCGGGGAGGTGCGGATGGACGGCGTCCTGGAGATGGCCATGCCCGCCGCGGTGATGGCGTCGGTACTGGCGGGCCAGAACGACATGGAGGGCGACTTCGCCGTCGGCGTCGTGTTCGTCTCGACCGTCTTGTCGGCGGTGACGGTGCCGCTGCTGCTGGCATGGCTGCGGTAGGAGAGTGCGGCAGGAGGGCGCGGCGAGCGGCGCTCCTACAGCTCTGACTACCCCATTATTGGGGGCTTGGGGGGCATCTTCACAGCAGCCACAGCGCGGCGAGCGTCGTGCCACCGATACAGAGCGCGAGCAGGACGACGTAGCCCAGGCCGAGCAGCAAGAACTTCACCAGCGTCTTGGGCCAGCCCTGCTTGTAGACCGCGCGCAGGGCGGCAAGGATGTAGACGGGCAGGACCAGGGAGACGCAAAGAACCAGCCATGTGGGTCGGGCCAGCAGGAGCGGAGTGAGGACAAGGAACGCGAAGGCGTGGACGTGCAGCAGGAAGACCAAGTGCTCGACATACAGCCGCTTGGTCCGCAGGTACAAGAGCTTCAGCGTCCCGGCGAACAGCGGGAGCAGGAAGAACATCATCTTGGGGATGTCGCTCAGGAGGGCGGAAACGAACGCTTGGGGACTCTGCCCTGCCCGGATGATATGATGAACCAGTTGCCGGGCCAGTCGCGGGTCCTGATCGGCAGGCGGGAGGTGTCTCTGGCGTGCCTCATATTCCGCTTCGCTGTGCGGCAGCGGCTCCGACTTGCCGCCGAATACCATCATCTGATGAGCGCCTTGCTTGGGCGAGACGCCGACATGGATGTTGCCGGCCAGCGGGTTCTTCCAAGCCAGCACCAGAAAGAACAGGACGCTGACTGTCAGGTACAGCTTGAGGGGTGACAGGTAGCCGATACGGCGGCCCGCGTTATACTCGTTGGTCAGGAAGCCGGGGCGGATGACGAGCGGGACGAGCGTCCGCACCAGTTTGGAGTCCCACGAGGCGACTTCGGCCAGCAGGTCGGAGAGCAGGGGGCGCAGGGCGACCGTATGGTCCTTGTTCTCCTGGCCGCAGTGGGCGCAGAAGCTGCCGGCGGCGGCCTGCCCGCAGTTGAGGCAGTGGTCGGGGCGCGGGCGCGGCGGCTTCTTTCCCCTGGCCGTCCGGCGTGGGAGCGTGAAGCGCGGCGGTTTGGCGGGCGGCTGTGGCTCCAGGATGGTGGGCATCAGAGTCCACACTCCTTCAGGGTTGCCTGCACGAACACGCGGGCGGCGCGCATCTCGGCGATGCTGGTCACCTGCTCGATAACGACGGGCACTTCGGGCAGGGAGCGGGCGATGGCGCGCAGGTACGCGCCGTAGTCCAGGACGCCCGCGCCGGACCGGAAGAAGCGAGGACGGCCATCCTCGCCCGGCGCGAAGTCCTTCAAGTGGACCAGGCCGACGACGGGGGCGAGATGGGCGACGAGTTGGAAGATCGTTTCGGCGAGGCCCGGCCCGGTCAAACGGAGGCGGACAGGGAGGAGGTTGGGGGCATCCAGCACGACCCGGACCTCGCCGCTAGGGAACTTCCGGGCCAGGCGGACGCAGGCGGCAGCATCGCCGAGGACATGGGCGGTATACGGCTCCAGGAGGATCTGGATGGGCAGGCCGCGCACCATTTCGATCATGCCGCTCAGGGCGATAAACAGGCTGTTGAAGGTCTGCGCTTCACTGTTCAGCAGGGTCGGGGCACCCAAGGTCCGGCCCAGGGTGCCGCTCCAGCAGACGATCCGGTCCACCCCCAGCATCCCCATATTCTCGGCCCAGGTCCGCCAGTCCAGGGAATCTACACCGTGCAGGGAGGTATCGTCGAGCCGGAGCGGGTTGATATAGCAGCCTATGGCATCCACCTGGAACCTGGTGTCGCGGGCGCAGAGGGCGATCTGGCGGACCTTATCGGCGGTGATGCCGTGGATGAAGGACGTGACCTGCCCGCGCCTGAACCCTGCCTCGGCAGCGTCTTGAAAGGCGGCGGAGATGTCGGTCTGCTCGTAGAGGTTGACCATGACGCCCAGGTCCATCGGCTGTTTCTCGCCTTCTAAGGCTTCCGGGCCTATAATTTCCGCGCGGCGGGCGTCTGGCTGAAGAAGTCCACGACGGTGTCCAGCCGCGCTTCCTCGTCCTGACAGCCCTGCGCCAGTGCCTCGTACTGGTGCTTGGCCTGCGTGATCATGTCCTGACTCTTCGCGATCTCGCGCTGCAAGTCGGCGATGTGCGCCTCGGCGGCCGTCGTCAGGTCCGCCAGGCCATCCCCACGCGTCTGGCGGAATGCGGACAGGGCGGCCTGCTTGCGCGTGGCATCGGCGACGATAGCCTCAGGCGTGCCGCCGACGGAGCGGCCCAGGGCGGCCAGGGTGATATTGATGATCTGCTGGCGCGAGTCGTCGGAGACGCCCGGCGGCATATTGTGGAGCATGTCCAAAGCCTGCTCCGCCGTGAAGGGAACGACGGGGACACCGGCCTGCGCGTACAGCCGGTCAAAGCTGACCAGGCCGTCGGCGTCCACAGGGCTATCATCGCCCGGCGAGGGCACGGCAGGCGGCGCGGGCGTGAGCCGCTGCCGCGACTCGCGCCGCTCCTGGATCTTGAGCGCGCCGTCCAGTTCATCATAGGCAGCCTGCGGGACCGGCTCCGGCGGCGGGGGCGGCGGCGGGTCCTTGATCTCGACGACGGCTTTTAAGGCTCGTTTCCACAATGGGTCTAGGGGCATGGCGCTTACAGTGGATGACGCGGCGGTGTTGGGCAGCGGTGCCCCGGAATGAAGTCGAGAACGCCACGGGTTGAAACCCGAGGCTCCGAACTACCCAGCGTCCAAGGGACGCGAGATGCCAGCAAGGCATGAGAAGGCCCTCGGTCATCGGCCTGTTTCTTCGTCTTCCGTCCCCTGGACGGTGGGCTTTTATCAGCCTCGGGTTTCAACCCGTGGCAGACCGGCGAGCAAAGCCGCACGATTGGCGGAAGCACGGAACTCGGTCCTGATGAGCGTATCCAGTTCCGTCTGCTCCTCCAATGCCAGAGCAGCATCCGCATCTTTAGCCTCTCGCTGGGCGTCTAGAAGTTCCCTGAGACGCTGCCGCTGGGACGCATCAAAGAAGCGGTCGGGCCTCGGACTCCGGACGAGCACCAAGAG
>JANLUQ010000120.1:0-6156 GCA_031363565.1 Armatimonadota bacterium
CGCATGGATGTGAAGGCCGCGCCAGGCATCACAGATGAGGCGGCGATCAATCGATTCTACAGCAGTTCGGACATCTACTGCGGCTACCCGAGCCTGCTGGCACGGGCGCACGCTGCGTGTTACATCTCATCGGCGGACTTCTTGGCGCTGCAGGCCCAGGCGACGGGCGAATTCGGTCTCAGACCGCAACGGAAGGCACTCTCCTTAAAAGGCGCGTTCGCGCCATTTGGTGGTTCGTTCAAATAGGCGACGGAAGTTAGGAGACGCATACGCAATGGAAATCGTGGCCATCAAAGGAAGGGACATATCCTTTGTTTATTCGCCCCACGAGACGGACGCCGTCGTGGGATCGGCCTTCGCCGTGAGGGAATTGCCTGGACGGGTACGAGGCGTCATCATCCAGGTAGTGGAGAATTCGACGCTGGACCTCGACGGATTCCTGGTCGGCCAGGTCCAGACGCTCCTGGAGAAAACCGCCGACACTCGGACGATCTACGATGCCGAGGAAGACGGCGGGGCCGTCCAGCAGCTCAAGGTCGCCGCCTGCAAAATCCGCGCCCGCCTTGAGGGTGATCGGTGGCTGGACTTCAACGGCTGGGTGCCTGGGCGCAACGCCGAGGTTACCCCCGTCAACGGCGAGGAGCTTCTCGCGCACGTGATGCGGCGGTCCGAGGTGCCGCTGCCCCAATTCGCCAGCTACGACCGAACCCCCGTGGCCCTGGACGGGGCGCGCCTGGGGCAATGCACTCTGATCGTGGGCAATAAAAGTCGTGGGAAATCACAGTTCCTCAAGCAGGTCACGCTCGGCCTCCTGGAGCACCGCGTGCCCACCGTAATCTGGGACATGAACTACGAGTACCGCCTCCCTGGAAGCCAGGTATTAAGACTGGGGCGCAACTACAAGATCAGCCTGAGCGAATCGGGCCCCTCGGTGATCGGGACGCTGGTCGGCATGATCGCGCCGCTCCTGCCAGGGTCTAGTTCGGAAACCACGCTGTCTACGCGGCTCCCCCAGCTCTTCAGGAAGCGCCGCCAGGAGTGCGCCGAGGAGCGTGTGCCGTACACCATCGACCTCCCATGGCTGAGGAGGCAGCACTGGAGCGAACATGACATGGTGCAGGCAGCCGTGGTGAACCGCTTCAGACAACTTGGCGAGCTCGACATCTTCGCCGACGAGGTGGAGGAAGGCCAGCCCAGCCAGGACACCATCGCGGCGGCGTACGAGGTGGCCTGTGAGGAGGGGCGTCCTATCGTCTTCGAGATGCTGCCGCTCCAGCCGTCGGTACGGCAGGCACTCTTCCGAGCGACGATGCAGACTCTGGAGCGGATATGCGAGCGTGAGCGCGCCGACGGGACGGAGCGGACACCCCAAATCTTGATGGACGAGGCGCATTTTTACGCCTCCGAGTCGGTACTCACCAACGCCGTCACGAGGAGCAGGCACGTCGGCTGGGGGATGTGCCTCGCCACGAACTCGCCTGACCTCATCCCGAATGTGGTTCTGCGGCTCCTCGACAATCTCATCGTGCTGCCGACCTCTCACGAGGACGATGTGCGCCTGATCTCGAAGGCGGCGGCCTCATTCTGTGATAAGGTCACGGTGGAGAGCTTGATCAGGAGCCTACCCGACCGTCACGCCATCATCATGGGCGATCTCACCAACCGCTGGCCACTCGTGGTGGAAGTGGGGCCGCTGCCCGACCACATCCCGCCGACGGGCGTCACGCGGAGCCCGTGGACTCGGCTTATCCGTTGAACCCAATCGCACTCATACCAGAAGACCAGATCGCTGATCTTCGTTCGGGGTGTTCAATTCAATCCTCGATGAATAATCCGTTCAGGTGTGCCATTATCGGAAAAAGGCATAACCATAAGGACAAGCCCCGAAGAAGCGGGCAATTCAAGAGGTAACAAGACCCAGATGACGACCGACAAGAACCAAACAATGCCTGAAATTAGCCTGCTGCCCGATCTTGACGATCTGCTCGGCGAATCCTCCACAAGCCTCCACGATCAACTCGTGGCAGAGCTCCGCCCCTTCGTGCCGCTGATGGACCCCACCCGCCCGTTGCTGGTCTACGAGCGCCAGTCGGACGAGTCCAACAGTCACGTCCACTACCGCGAGGCGCAGGGCAACCTGCCCCAGTTGATCGAAGAGGCTGGTCAGTCGCGAGAACGCATCAAGACCTTCGCCGACGACGACGGGAAAAGCGGGTGGCTCAACGAGCAGTATCGAGACTCCTACCGAAAGCTCAAAGAGGACATCGAGCTTGGGAAAGGGGGGACGGTGCTGGTGATGGACATCAGCCGTCTGCACAGGGATTACACGGATCGGCAGGCAACGGACATGGCCGCCCTGATGGGCTGGAAACGCGTCCACGTGCTCACTCGCGATGACGGCAGGTGGCTGTGGCTCAACATGGCCGACGACCACGCCAAGGATGTCTACAAGGCCATCGCCAAACGAGCCGCGTCGGAGCGGAAGAAAATCCGAGACATCTCGACCACGAGCCGCATGCAGGCCAAGAAGAGCGGCTTCGCCTCTGGCGGCGGCACGTGTCCGATTGGCTGGATGGTCCTTCCTGGCGTGAAAAAGCACGAGTCGCCCGACGGCGTGAAAAAATCCCCCCGATACGCGATCTACGAGCCGCACGCCCGCGTCAAGCTCGCCGTCATGAGGGAGTCCCTGAAGCCGCACATTCGGACGCTCCCCGACCTCGCCCGCCATTTGGCCTCGCTCGGAATCAGCATCCCGCCCTTCACCGAGGACGTGCGTCTCGTGGCGTTCTCACGTTCCGCGCTGATGCGCGTCTATCGGAGCGGCAAGACGCCCAAGAGCCGCGTGTACCAGTCCAAGGACGAGCCTTATGCCACATTTGGCGACGCGCTCTTACTCAACCTATTGATCGAGCCAATGGTTCTGGGCGACGTGCGGTATGGATCGGGCGTCTCGGGCAAATACCAGCTTGAGAAGACTCGGAGGGTCGCGAACGCCATGAAACAGCAATGCGACAGCCGCATCCTCCCTGGTCGGCTCTTGGCCCACGCGAGCCGCTCCCTCGCCCTCTGCAAATCCGAAGCCCTTCCCGACTTTCCCGAGTATGACGAACTGTTCGAGCTGTGGCGTCAGGTGGTCCAGAAATGGTCGCCCATCGATCTGGATGCCGCACGCCAGCAGAGATACCGCTCCGAGCCCCCGAACCCGCACCGCGTCAACAAGATTGATCGGGCTGCCTCTCCGCCCCTGCACACGGCCAACGCCTGGTCGGGCTTCGTCCTCTGCGGGGAACACGGGGCCGACGACTTCAACCACCCGCTCAGACTCGGGGTTCATGGGGAAAAGGAGCAGTGGCAGTGTTGTCAGGTCGGATGCAGCACCTGGTCGGGCCATGACCTGAGAAACATCCTGGACGCCCACTTCAAGCGACGCCTGCACATCCTGGCCACGACCGACGAGAGCCTCTTCCGAGACATCTTCGAGCAGGGCAAACAGGCCCTGCGCGATCACGAGCGCCTGCGAAGCGAATTCGCCGATGCTGAGATGAATCTGAAGCGGCTCACTGACAAGTTCGACCGTTTCCACGCGACGTTCGGTGACGACGCAGCGGACTCGGACAAGGACCGCGTCCTCGACCCGATCCTGGCGGAGATCAAGCGGGCGAACTCCGAAGTCTCAAACAAGCGCCGAGAAGTGCAGTATTCGGCCCAGAACGTGCAGCAGGCCGACTGCGCGGAAACCGAAACCGAGGTCAGGGCTGCCCTCGCCGCCGCCTACAATAAGTACGAGTCACTGGAAGTGCCGCGCAAACGCCACCTGATCGGCCAGCTCGTCAAGCACGTCGTCATTCTCGTGGCGGACGGCGTCGAGTCGAACGAGTCGCTCATCGCGTTCACGTGGGCGGACGGCCAGACGGACTGGCTCGTCGGCTGGCGCGAGGCGCAGGACAGTCGGCCCTGGACGGCGGAAGAGATCGCGGCGCTGAAGGCGCTCTGGCCTTCTGGCTGCGACTTCTCCGAGTTGAAAGCGGCCCTCCTGCCAGGGCGCAGATACCACAAAATTCGGGAGCAGGCGCTCGTCGTCTGCAAAGGGACGCACGCCAAGAAGAGGCCCAAAGGCTGGAAGCAGAGGGTGTTCGAGGGCGAGAAGACATGGCACTCCCGTAACCCCGATCTGCTCTACCTGAGGCTGGTAGGATTCGGCGAAGAGGAGACGGACGACGCAGGAAACCTGATCGACGAAACGGCGAACTTCGGGGCGCTGCACTGCCAAACATTCCGCCAGGGCCAAGACCCGACGTACTGGCCGAAACGGGTCAGCACTACTCCCTTCGAGGTCCTTAATGGAGTGGCGTTGACATTTTCTCGTTCTTTCTATCCAGAAGCAAGGACTTGAGGATTTCTTTCTTCTGGTAGCGCAGGTCGGGCATGAGCAGGTTGGCGACATCGCGCGGGCCGCCGATGCTGGGCTTGGCGTCCTCAGTGAAGAGCGACAGCCGGTTACCGAACTCGATGGCGGCTTTGATCTGGCCGGCCTTGACCTCGCCCAGCCCTTTGACACAGGCGAGCTGCTCCACGGTCGCGGTGGCGACACCCTTGATGCTGCCGAACTCTGCCAGCAGGTATTCCCCCAGGGAGACGGCGCTGCGCTCCCCGCTGCCGGTGCGTATGAGAAGAGCGAGCAGTTCCGCCGTGGTCAGGGCATGGACGCCGTAGGCGCGAAGGCGTTCGCGGGGGCGCTCCTCGGCGGGCGTCTCTTTGATAGTGGGGCTGTAGCGCTCGCGGGCCTCGGGTTGGGGGGCGGTGTCAGCGGCTTTGCGCTTGAGCTTCTTCGCGGCAAGGGCGGGCGGCTGCTCCTCGGCGATGTCAGCGGCGAGGGCAGGTGTCCAGAAACGCGGCACGGCGCGGGAGGGGAGGGCAGCGTCTTCCATAACGGCGAGGCCATCGTCATTGACGGCGGGCATAGGCGTCATCCTTGCAAAAATTTTGCCCGGCAACGACAGATTTGAAGTTCTGCCGCTGCCGGGCGGAGGCGCTACTGCGCGAACGTGAACACGCCGGAAAGGCTGAGGGTGTCCTGGTCCTTGCGGGACGGGCCGCTGACCCCATCATCATTGCCGCTGAAGAAGACCGCCTGGTTGTTATGGTCGTGGCGATACTCGATCCGGGTCAGGAAGTTCGCGACCGGCTTGACCTCGTAGGTTGCGGTGATATCGTAGGGTCGTCCATGGGTCGTGCCCCCGAGGCCGTCATCCACCTTCTCATCGCCGCTGGAGAACCGCAGGGCTGCGGCCGTTTTGGCAGTCAGTGCCTGCCGGTAGTAGATAGCGTAGGCGTTGACCGTGTCCTTGCCGCCGCCGTCCGGGGTCAGCTTGCGGTAGACATAATCCAGGCCCGCAAGCTGGTTGGCATTGAAGTTGTAGGTGAAGTTGTTGTCGTTGACGACGACTTTCGTGCCGATACCCGTGCCCAAGGCGAGTGGATCTTTCTGTTTGTCCAGGCCCAGCTCGGAGATCAGGGTGAACTTGCCCTTCGGGTCGGTATAGTTGAGCTGGCCCATGTAGCCGGGCCGTTTGCTGTCGTTCTGGACGCCCATCGTCGGTGTGTTGTAGACCCCGTTGACCAGGTAGAACGTGGCGGTCAGGGCGGCCAGACCCGGAACCGGCGCGTAGATGCGCGCGCCGGCATGGTAGAACGGCACATAGGCATAGGCCGTCGAGCGTGAGTAATTGTAGTTGCCGTTGGACTCGGTCACCTCATAGCCGAAGGGCGTATAAAACTTGCCGAAGTCCACGCCGCTGCCGTCCGCTCCGAACGCATAGGTGCCGTAGAGCTGCTGGACGTTCTTGTAGCGGGCTTCGCCGAGGGAGGAGCCGACGCCGAAGTGGTTGATGTCGGCAGTGTCGCCGGTCATGAAGGTCGCCTTGTAGCCGAAACTCTTGGGGGCCGCATTCTGGAAGACGTTCAGCTCCGCCAGAGACAGCGCGGGCGAGTTATGGCGCGTGTCATAGTACGTTTCGCCCCCACCGATCGAGATGTTCTTGGGGTTGTGGAAATTGAAAAGGTAGTAGCCATCTATCAGGCCGTTATACTGGAGCTTGTAGTTCGGGGGCGGCGTCGCGGCAGGCGCGGCCGGGGCGGGCGCTCCGGGGGCGGCTA
>JANLUQ010000142.1:0-2096 GCA_031363565.1 Armatimonadota bacterium
CGCGGCCCGGAGCCGGAGCCGGTCGCTGTTCACGTTCCCCTCACCCTACGCCGCGCGGGCCGGCTCGCCCTCTCCGGCGGCGTCGCAGTCACCCTGGCCGCAAATATCCTGCCGCTGGGACTGCTGACACCGGTTGAAGCATATACCATCCCGTCAGGGTACACATACAGTGGAAACACTGTTACCCCGTCCAGCACCACAGTCTCACTTGCGAAGGGTAACACAGTTTCGTTCACCGTGAAATGCCTTTACAAGAATAACAGCAATGCTGCGGACATCAGGAGCCAGGATGTCACATTTGAAGGTCCCGTCTCGCCTACGGGGACCTACTTCAACGTCAGCGGCGGTCGCAGCCTCTCAGGTGATATAACAGCGTTTAGTTCCACACCCGCGACCAGAAATGTGCTCACCATTGATCCACGAAATGTCAATAGGACGCTCACCTGTATCGCACACTTTAGTAATAATGGGTTCAACCAGCCGACTGGCAGTTTTTCTGTGAGTGTCGTCCCTTGAGTACCGTGGGTCATTCACTAGGGTACAATAAGGCAAATCTCACCCCGCTCTGGAGCCTCGCCATGCCACTGTACGAATACGTCTGCCGCGCCTGTGACACCGACTTCGAGGCGCTCGTCCCTGCCAGCCGCCGCGATGCCGCCGATACGACTTGCCCGCAGTGCGGCGCGACCCGAACGGCCCGCAAGATCTCGCTCACGGCCCAGGCCGTCGTCAAGGAAGGCGGGCGGTCAGGCGGCGCGTCCCAAGCCTTCAACTGTGGCGCTCCTGGCGGCTGCTGCGGCGGGGCCTGCGCGGTAGACTGAGGGCGGCGGTCAAAATGTTTTTTGCGTAAATCCGTGCGGGAGGGCCACTGGCGGGACACCCCCTGGCAGACCTGCCGCCCGCATCCGCCAGCGGCATCCCCTCCTTCGACATGGATGAGCTAAGGGAAATGACTGCGCGCCTGATGCAGAGCATGTAGGCTGCCTGGCCTCCGGCTGGCCCCTCTGCCCCCCTGCGAATGGGGGCGAGGGGCTTTTTTGTTGCCGCCGGACGGCAAAGTCGGGTAACATAGCGTCAATGGACAAGACTTTCTACATCACGACGCCCATCTACTATGTCAACAGCGCCCCGCACGTCGGGTCGGCAACGACCACACTGCTGTGTGACGCCTTAGCCCGCTTTCATCGCCTGCGCGGCGGACGAGTCTTCTTCCTGACCGGCACCGATGAGAACGCGCCCAAGGTCGCTGCCGCCGCCGCCAAAGAGGGCTTGGACACACAGGCATTCGCGGATGCGGTCTCTCAGCGGTTCCGTGACTGCTGGCAGTATTTGGGCGTCTCCAACGACGACTTCATCCGGACGACTGAACCGCGCCACGAAAAGGTCGTTGCGGAGGTCTTCCGGCGCTTGCAGGCACAAGGCGACATCTACATGGGCAAGTACGAAGGCTGGTACTCGCTCGCTGATGAGACCTTCTTCCTTGACTCCGAGGTGGAGAACGGCAGGGCCAAGGAGAGCGGGGCAGTCGTCGAGCGCGTCACCGAAGACAACTACTACTTCAAGCTTTCCGCCTACACCGACCGGCTTATGGAGCATATCGAGAGCCACCCGGAGTTCTTGCAGCCGGACACGCGCCGCAACGAGGTTCTGGCGTTTATCAAGGGCGGCCTGCGCGACGTGGTCATCTCGCGCCGCAACACCGGCTGGGGCATCCCCGTTCCGGGCGATGATTCGCAGGTGGTCTATGTCTGGTTTGATGCGGTCATCAACTATCTGACCGCGACCGGCTGGCCCGGCAACGCCGCCTGGGACCAGGTCTGGCCCGCTGATGTTCATCTCGTCGGCAAAGAGATCTATGTGCGCTTCCATGCCCTCCTCTGGCCTGCCATGCTGATGGGGCTGGGGCTGGAGCTGCCGCACACGGTCCTGGGCCACGGCTGGTGGCTGGTCGGCGGCGAGAAAGGCTCCAAGTCCAAAGGCAATATCCCCACCCCGCAGGAGGTCGTGGACGACCTGGTCGCCCGGAGCGGCGCGACACCCGAGGTCGCCAAGGACGCCCTGCGCTACTACCTGCTGCGCGACATCTCGTTCACGAG
>JANLUQ010000160.1:0-5244 GCA_031363565.1 Armatimonadota bacterium
CGTGGAACTGCGCAACGGCGAGTCATATGCGCGCCCGGCGGGCATCAGCCCGTCGCGCTCGAAGGCCGCGATTTTGGCCCGCAACAGCTTACGCCCTCGGTGCAGACGCGAGCGCACAGTCCCAAGCGAGCAGGACATGGCGACGCTGATCTCCTCGTAAGACATCCCTTCGATGTCCGCGAGAACCACGGTCATGCGGAAATCATTGGGCAGGCCATTCAAGGCGTGCTGGATATGCTCATCCAGCTCGTGCGACATGACCATGCGCTCTGGGTTCGCCCCGACGTCGGGGATCTCCAGGTAGACTTCCCCGCTTCCGCTCAGGTCCAAAGGCTGATCCAGGGACTGGAGGTGCGCCTTGGGCCGTCGCCGCAGGTCGTCCACGAACAGGTTGGACATGATCTTGTACAGCCAGTTGTCGAAAGGCCAGTCTCGGCGGTAGTTGCCGAAGAACCGGAAGGCGCGCACGAATGCCTCCTGGGTCAGATCCTCGGCGTCGGCATGGTTGCCCGTCATGCGATAAGCGATGTTGTAGGCCTGCTTGTGGTAGCGCTCGACGAGCCGGTCGAACTCGGCCCGGCGGCCCGGCTGCTCACGCGCGATGCTCCCTAGTTGCCCTGGTACGGCCTCCGCTACTTCTGCCATGGTCTGCGTCCTCCCCTCCCAATACGTCCTTGACTCCTGCAATGTTCCCATTGTTCCACAGCCGCGTCACATTGTCCACTACATTGCTTATTCAAACAATATGCGGCCTCAGGAAGTTCCGAACACACTGGACGCGGATATTGGACGCAGTGAGCAACGGGTAAATTGGGGCGGAGGTGGTAGCGTGGACTGGGTGAACGAAGGCCATACCGGTGTTTCCACAGTGGTTTTCCCTGGCGAGCCGTGGCCACCCCGTCTTCAGAACGGGGCGCTCAAGTTATAACGCCCCCCTGCCGATAATCACGGTGCGCCCGCCACCATACGGGTGACCGAATTGGCACAGACTTTCAGACGAACGCTTCATGGATGGAGAAAACAATAGGCATGGCCGAGAAGAAGGCGGACGAGAAGAAGGCAGCGGCAGCGGGCGGCAAGAAAAAGCCCCCGATGATGATCATCATCGCAGTGTTCGCCGTGGTCATTCTGGGGGCAGCGTTCTTTATGGTCCAGAAGGCCAGCGCCAAGCAGAAAGGCCACGCCGTCAAGAAGGCCGAGAAGGGGCCGGTCCTAAGCCTAGACGAGTTCCTGGTCAACCTGGCCGATCCGGGCAGCGACCATTTCCTGAAGGTCACGGTTGGGCTGGAACTCGACAAGGCCAAGGGCAAGACGCCCGAAGGGCTGAAGGAGGAGACGCCGCTGATCCGCGATGCCGTCCTCTCGTCGCTCTCCAGCAGGACGCGCGACCAGATCGGGCCGGAGGGCGGACGGGAGAAGCTGAAGGCGGAGATCAAGAAGAAGGTCAACGTCGCCCTGGGCGAAGACGACGTGCAGGGGGTCTACTTCACGAACTTCGTGACGCAGTAGGGGCGATGAGGCCTGCAACAAAGTTGTGAACTTTGCGCGGGTGACGTGGAATAACAAACACCGGAGGCATCGAGCTTCCGGTGTTTGTTTTTTGCCCGCAGACCTGGTATTTCTGACAGGCTGATGCATCAAGTAGGGAAACTACAAGTAGGGAAACCAAGTGGCAGACGTTTTATCACAGAGCGAGATCGAAGCCCTGCTGGCCTCAATGGCGGTGGCTGAGGAGCCGGCGGCGGCGGGCGAGGCTGTGGAGCCGCGCCGGGCTGCCCTTGGGGCCATCACCGCTGTGGTTCCGCAAACCCGCACTGCCGAAGGCCGCGTCTTCCTGCCGCTGCACAAGCGCCGCCGGGCCATGGCGGGCCGGGTGCTGGCCCAGAATCGGACCGGCACGGCGCTTGCAGCAGCTTCCTATGAGCCGTATGACTTCCGGCGGCCTGATAAGCTTTCCAAAGATCACCTCCGCTCGCTCCAGATGCTGCATGAGAACTTTGTCGGCTACTTCGTATCCTCGCTGGCGGGCTATTTGCGCGCGCAGGTCGAGGTCGAGCTGGTTTCGGTCGAGCAGGTGCCCTACGATGAGTATATCAAGACCGTCTCGTCCTCGCTGCTGAACATCCTGAATGTGGATGCGCTGGCGGGGCAGGCCATCTTCGAGGTGGATTTCGGCATCTTCTTTTCTATGCTGGACCGACTGCTGGGCGGCAAAGGGGCGTCGGGCAAGATCGTCCGCGACCTGACCGACATCGAGAAGGTGCTGGCCAGCAACATCGTCGAGCTGGCTCTGGCCGACTTGAAGATCGCCTGGGAGACGGTCCTGCCGCTGGATTTCGTGGTCGCCTCGATGGAGAACAGCCCGCAGTTCGTTCAGATCGTTCCCGGCAATGATACCGTCGTCCTGGTGCTGTTCGAGGTCCGCATGGGGGAGTTCAAGGGCGCGATGAGCCTGTGCATCCCATACCTGCTGATCAAGCCGATCTTGAACAGACTCAGCGCCCAGCGCTGGTTCGTCAGCGACCGCAAAAAGAACTCCGAGACGCACGGGCATTTGCTGGCGCAGCGGCTGAATACGACCGCCGTCCCCTGCATCGCCCGCCTGGGCGTCGCCTCGCTCACGGTCGCCGACCTCGCCTGCCTGGAGGTGGGCCAGATCGTTCCGATGCAGGTTTGTCCTGCCGAGGAGGTCTCAGGACCTGCCCCAAAGGGCCGGCTGGGAACGGTGGATCTGCTCGTCGGCAATCAGGTCAAGTTCCGGGGCCGGACGGGCCTGCGAGGCCGCAGCCTCGCCGTGCAGATCGAGCAGGTCGTCAGCCCGCCCCTCGAACTGGTGGCGCACCGCGAACAGAACATCCTCAGCCAAAACAGTAATGCAGGAGATAAAGCCTAAATGGCAGACACGGATAATGACGGCATGTTGTCGCAGACCGACCTGGATGCGCTCATCGCGGCGGCCTCGCAGGACCTCCCCGCCGATGAGGGAGACTTGGGTGGGGCAGACCTCGGTGATGCGGCCTTCGGCGGGCCGGAGGAGGCGCCTATGCCCGCCATCGGCATGGTGGACCTGCCCTCCTTCGACGCGCCCGCCGCCGAGCTTCGCGGCTCGGACGGCGGGGGAGGCCTGGGGCGCGTCCGCGACATCCCCTTGGAGGTGACGGTTGAGCTAGGCCGGACCCGGCTGCTGATCCGGGACATCATGGACCTTTCCCCCGGCTCGATCATCGAGCTGGACAAGATCGCGGGCGAACCCGTGGACCTGTTCGCGAATGGCCTGCTGGTGGCGCGCGGCGAGGTGATCGTCATTGATGATAACTTCGGGGTGCGCGTGACCGAGATCCTCACCGCCGCCGAGCGCAAGGGCGAGAAAGACATCCATGCGCTGGCCGCATAAGCTCCATAATCTCCTTCTGCTGCTGTGCCTGCCGGTCGCCCTGGGAGTGGGGGGGGTCCGCGCCGCGCCTCCGGCCCCCCCGGCCGCGCCCGCCTCGGCGGCGATCCCAAACTATGGCGGGCGCGACAGCGCGCCCCTGACGACGAGCGAGGCCGCCCCCGCCCCGAACCCCGCCGCGCAGGCGGGCCGGGCCGTGGAAGCCCTGATTCTCGTCCTGGTCGGTGTGGCTGGCGTCGTTTACGCCCTCAAGCGCTTCGGACTGGTGCAGGCTGGCGCGGACGGCAAGCCCGCACGGATCATGCTTTCCGGTCTGGGCCGCTCACTTTCCGCCGCGTCCGGCTCCTCGGATTCCCTCGTGACCGTCGAATCCTCCCGGACACTGCCCGGCGGCGCGATGCTGCACGTCGTTTCCGTGCCGGGCCGGACGCTGCTGCTGGCGGCGACCAGCCACACCGTCACTGCCGTCGCCGAGTGGCCGGACGCCTCCGAGGCATCCGACGAGACATCTGAGGATGCCGCGTCCGAAGCCCACTTCGAGGACTATCTGGCCCGCGCCGAGACCCCCGACACCGGCCTTGCCGCCGCCAACACCCGCCTGCGCTCCCTGCTGTCCCGCCCGCAGATGCCCCCGAAAGAGACCCCATGACCCTCCGCCGCCTCCCACTCCTCGTAGTTCCCCTGCTTGCCCTCGCCCTGTGCCTGGGTACGCTGCCCGCGCACGCGCAGACTGGCTTCGCCCTGCCGACCATCCCCGGCAGCGCCCCGGCGAAGAACCCGCAGCAGGTCGCCAACACCTTGCAGATCCTGCTGCTGCTGACGGTCCTGACACTCGCGCCCGCGCTGCTGATCATGACCACGGCCTTCACCCGCATCGTCATCGTCCTGTCGTTCCTGCGGTCGGCCCTAGGAACCCAGAACATCCCCCCGAACCAGGTTCTGCTCGGCCTGGCCGTGTTCCTGACCTTCTTCGTCATGGCCCCGACCTTTAACCAGATGAACGCCGATGCCATCCAGCCGTACCTCAGCAGCAAAATGGACTTCAACACCGCCGTGTCGCGCGGCGAAACCCCCTTGCGGCGCTTCATGGTGGCCCAGACCTACCGGGACGACCTCAGCCTGTTCCTCCAGATGAGCCACACGCCGATGCCCAAGATCACCGATCCGAAGCACCCTGCCGACGTCCTGCCGATGCAGATAGTCATCCCCGCCTTCGTCATCTCGGAACTCAAGACCGGCTTCATCTTCGGGTTCATCATCTATATCCCGTTCATCATCATTGACCTTGTGGTCTCGTCGCTCCTGATGAGCATGGGTATGATGATGCTCCCCCCGACCGTCATCTCTCTCCCCGCCAAAGTCCTCGTCTTCATCCTCGCCGACGGCTGGCACGCCATCGCCGGGTCGCTGGTCGCAAGTTACCGGACCTAGCGGCTGACGCCCCGCGCCGCGAGGTGTTACACAAAGCTCTCGTATTCTGCCTCCCAGCGTGGTCCCTCCCGCCCAACCATGATGGCGGCGACGTGATAACACACAGCCTGTCCAAATACACAGCCTCTCTGCATTTTCCTATAAACAGTCATTTTCTTGTTTAAGAAAATGCCCTATTCCAAGAAAATAGCGGCTGTCACACGCTCTGGAAACGAGTGACAGCAGAAACGGGGTAGGGGCGCTGCTTGCCGCGCCCTCCCTCTATATCCTGGAGGTGAGCCATGCCCCTTCGTCCCGCCGCGCCTTACCCGACTTGTCGCCGAGGGCTACAAGATCGCGGCGGGCGGCAGTGCGGAAGGTGACGAGCCTGGTGCGTCAGCCTGCGGCGTCCGGGAGCCTCGCACACCTCTGGAACCCGTCCT
>JANLUQ010000207.1:0-23061 GCA_031363565.1 Armatimonadota bacterium
CCTGGGGCTGACCGCCCAAGACATGGGTGATCTGGACGAATCAGGGCGCTGGCTTGAAGAAGGCCTGGCCCTCCAGCAAGCTCTAGGCAACGCGCGGGGCGCTGCGATCACGCTGCACGGGCTGGGCACGACGGCCCAAAAGCGCGGCCGGTTTGCCGAGGCGCAGGCGTTTCTTGCGGAAAGCCTGACGATCTTCACCCGGATGGAGGACACCGGCGGCATCCTGCACAACTTGCGAAGTCTGGTCGAGACCTGGCTCGCCCTGGGTCTGCCGGAACCGGCATCGGTCGCATGGGGTGCCCTGACGGCCATGTACCAGGCCGGCGAGATCACCCCGCTGCCGGGCGAGGCGGAAGTCCAGGCGGGCGTGGAACAGGCGCTCCTCATCGCCCTCGGCCCCGCCCGCTTCGATGTGGCCCACGCGCGCGGCGCATCTCTGTCTCCGATGCAGGCCGCCGAATACTCCCTGTCCATCTGCCACGCGCCCGCTCCCTAAATGGCCCGGTCCCCGATTCAGGGTCTTTTTCCTAACTTTTTTCGCCCGCCGCCTAAAACTGGGTCGGTGGGCGCTTTTTTTAACGATGGTGTAACGGTAGGCGTGTATCATGGCTTCAGTGAACGGCGCTGACCCTCGAACACTGTTGTTCACGAGAAAGAAGACCATGAGGAACATCACCATGAAACCATTCGAAAGAGCCTTCCGCGCCCTCGTCCTCTCCCTTGCCTTCGCCGCGCTGGGGAGCGTCCCGCGCGCCGCCCATGCGAACCCGCCCGCCTACACTCTCACTGACATAGTGACTTTGCCGGGAGGAACCTCTAGTTCCAGCGCCGGGGTCAGCCCCAGCGGACAAGTTACCGGCGGAGCGGATACGTCCGATAGCTCCAGCCATGCATTCCTCTCCGCACCGAATGGCGGGGCACCCAAGGATCTGGGAACCCTGCCGGGCAGCTTCTATAGCACGGGTTTCGGGGTAAACGCCAGCGGACAAGTTGCTGGCGGCGCTACCGTCGGCCCCTCTCTGGGCTTGTACCTGGACACCCCCAAACATGCTTTCCTGTCCGGCCCACACGGCGGGGCGCTCCAAGACCTCGGAACTCTGCCCGGCGGGAGCGGCAGCATCGGCTACGCGGTCAATGACAGGGGAGAGGTCGCGGGTGACTCCGACGTAGCCGGCGGTGTCGGCCATGCATTCCTCTCCGCACCAAATGGCGGGGCACTCAAGGATCTGGGAACCCTGCCGGGCGGGGATTTCAGCGGCGGCCATGGGGTCAACGCCAGCGGACAAGTCGTTGGCCAAGCTACCACGGCAAGCGGCAGCTATCATGCCTTCCTGTCCGGTCCAGACGGCGAGGCGCTCCAAGACCTCGGAACCCTGCCGGGTGGGAATTTCAGCGACGGCAGCGCGGTCAACGCCAGCGGGCAGGTTACCGGGCGTTCCGGCACGGCCGACGGCTATTTTCATGCCTTCCTGTCCGGTCCAAACGGCGGGGCGCTCCAAGACCTCGGAACCCTGCCCGGCGATGTTAGAAGCAAAGGTTTTGCAGTCAACGCCAGTGGACAGGTTGTGGGCCTCTCTGAATCGAGAAACGGCGAAACCCGCGCATTTCTTTACTCCGGCGGCGTGATGATCGACTTAGACGCTCTGGTCACGCCTGGATCGGCCTTCGCAAGACTTTATCTTGCGACCGGTATCACCGATTCCGGAATCATCATCGGAGATGGCGCAACAACCGGGTTCGATATCGGGGTCATCGCACAGAATAATGCCTTCCTCCTGACGCCCATTCTGGGCGGGCCGAAGATCACCGTCACGGCCAGCGCGTCCGCCGCAAACGGGACCGGGCAGCGGACGATCACGGTCACCACCAAGAATACCGGTGGGGCCACCGCAGACGGGCTTCAGATCACCACCATCACCCTGGGCGGCGCTGCGCCGCTCTACCCGTCCTCAGTGCCGACCACGCCTAAGGATCTTGTCAACACGCCGGGGACGAACTCGCAGACCAACGACTTCGTTTTCACGCCCGCGCCGAGAACGAGGCAGGCGGCTCTCCATGTCGTCGGCCGCTACACGGACCCGAACAACCATCTCGTCGGCACCTTCACGGCCACGATACGGCTGCCGCTCCATTAGCATGGGCTACACACAGAAAGGAACCTCCGCATGAAACTCCACATCAGACTACGCATCAGACTCTCTCTTCTGGCCCCCGCCCTGCTGCTATGCTTCGCGGCCCCGCGCGCCGCCCAGGCTCAGTTGACGCTGACCCTGACATCCGCCGCACAAACCGGACCCGCTTCCGGTGCGTTCCACTTCGCCGGAACGCTCACTAATTCGACTGCCGCCGAGGTCTTTCTTAACGGTGACAGCCCAACCTTCAACGGGCCGGGGACCATTGACGACAGCGCCTTCCTCAACAACGCTCCCGATAGCCTGGTGCCGGCGGGCGGCGGGAGCGACACCTATACCGGCAGTTTCTTCGATATCATCCTGCCTTCTTCGGCGGCTCCCGGCACCTATTTTGGGACATGCACCGTCCTGGGCGGGCCGACGGCCAATGATCTGATGACGGTGGGGACCGAGGACTTTTCGGTGATGGTGTCGCCCTCGCCCGCCGTGCCGGAAGCCTCCACGATCGTGAGCCTCGGCCTGCTGCTGGCACTAGGTTTAGGCGGACTGGTCGTGAGTGCGCGGCGGCGTAAGGCGGCTTTCATACTCTGACACGAACATCCGACGCAGAAAGGCCCAGCGCATTCGCGCCGGGCCTCTCCCGTTTTCACTTGCTGATCCTTGGACCCTGAAACGAAAAGTCAATCTGATCTTGTAAGCGTCAGGGAGCGAATGTTGATCCCTTTCCAGGCAGAAGGATCGTGCGGCTTGGCCGTGACAAGGACGCTGCCAGGTTTGGTGATCTTGACGACGCCTAAAGTTAGCGTGTGATAGTCAGTCCAGGCGGATGTTCCGACTGCTTTGCTTGTTAAGGTCTGGCCAGCAATACTGACATCGAAGGCGGTAGGGCCGTTGCCAGTGCTGTAATCTACCTGAACTTTGTAGGTGCCTTTGGCCGGAACATGGATCGTCCACGAGGGATATTCTAATGCCTTGTCCCAGTAGCCGACGAAGACTTGACCGTGCTCTTCGGTCACCCGGATCTCCGTTCCGTGCAGCGTGGCCACTTCCGGGGTGAGACGGAAAGAGCCGTCTGGGCTGGGAGGCACGGCAGGCTTTAGGGAGAACTGTGTCGCTGGGCCGTCAACGGACGATCCACCGACGGTGACGGTATAGTCTCCATTTTCCACCACCCATTTCCTCTGAATGTTCCAGATTTCCAGCTCATAGGGCGTCAGATGAAACGTCACGGTCCGAGCCGCCCCCGGTTCCAGATGAATGCGGCGGAACCCTTTCAGGGCGCGGGAGGGTGTTTCCACGCTGCTCATGTTTGGGTGCAGGTAAAGCTGAACGACTTCATCCCCGGCGCGTGCGCCGGTGTTGGTGACGTTCACTTTCACTGCGACATCCACGGGAGCGCCCGGCGCTGAGGGAGTCGCTGTCAGCCCATCGTAACGGAACGTGGTATAGCTCAGGCCGTAGCCGAAGGGGTACTGGGGTGAGCGGTCGGAGTCTACATAGCCCCCATTGCTTGTTTTCGACCGGTCGTAGTTGTAAAAGTCGGGAAGCTGACCCAAACTGCGCGGGAAAGTGATAGGCAAGTGTCCCGATGGGACAATGTCACCGAACAGCGTTTCGGCAATGACCTGACCGCCACGCTCGCCGGGATACCATGCCTCCAAAATGGCTGGGACATGGGCGGCCGCCCAGGGAATCGTCAGAGGTCGTCCGTTTTCCAGAACCAAGACGACCGGAACACCAGTTGCCGCGACGGCTTCCAGCAGTCGTTCCTGCGTGCCGGGCAGGTCTAGGCTGGCGCGGTCGAACCCCTCGCCGGATATACCCTGATGCTCTCCCAGGCCGAGAATCGCTACGTCGGCCCCTTTGACTTTGGCGACTGCAGCGTCTATATCGTTTCCATCATCCGAGACGATCGTGGTGCCGGGCGAGACTGCGGCCCGGACGCCGTCCAGCAGGCTGACCATCTTTGCCTGATGGGGGATGTTGGCGTAGTCGCCGGCCTGAGCTGAGACCGCATTCGGCCCAATGATGGCGATGCGCCCCAGGCGTTTAGACAGCGGCAGCAGGTTTCTCTCATTCTTCAGCAGGCAAACCGATTCGCGGGCGGATTCGAGTGCCGTAGCGAGATGCGCCGGGCTGCGGCGGATGCGTGCGGGAAGGGATGGGGCGACGAAAGGATGGTCGAACAGGCCCAGGGCGAATTTGGCTCGCAGAACGCGCGAAACGGCTTGGTCCAGCACAGCCGGGGATAGCTTGCCCTGGGTGATGCCTTGGATAATCGCGCCCTGGAACGTGTCATGGTCAAAATCATAGAACTGCATGTCAACGCCCGAGGTGAGCGCCATGCGAACGGCATCACCAGGCGTGGCGGCGACGTGGTGGGTGTCGTACAGAAGCCGGATGGCCCCCAGGTCAGACAGGACGAAGCCCTGAAAGCCCCATTCTTTACGCAATACGCTCGTCAGCAGCCAGGGATTGGCGGTGACGGGAATGCCGTCAATCTCATGGTAAGCGGCCATCGCTCCCATCGCGTGGGACTGACGGATAGCCGGCTCGAATGACCGGAGCATGATCGTCCGTATTTCGCGCTCTCCGGCGTGCACCGGAGCGGTGTTCAATCCGCCCTCCGGCGAGCCGTGCCCGGCAAAGTGTTTCGGCTCGGCGATCACGGAATGGTCAGTAGCCAGGGACGTGCCCTGCATCCCCGCGACATAAGCCGCGCCCAAAACTCCCGTCAGATAGGGGTCCTCGCCGAAGTCCTCCTCGACCCTGCCCCAGCGCGGCTCACGGGCGACATCCAGTACGGGACCTAGGATCATGTCTACGCCGGAGGCGCGCGCTTCCGAGGCTATCCCCGCCGCCGTCTCTCGCGCCATATCTGGGTTCCAAGTCGCCGCAAGATTGATGCTTTGGGGATAGAGGGTCCCGTCCAGGGCGGCATCGGAAAAACCATGCAGGCCTTCTTCAATGAACAAGACCGGGATACCCAGGCGGCTGTGCGCCATCACCCAGCGCTGGATCTCGTTGGAAAGAGCCGCCGGGGCATAGAGGTCGTGAAGGCTGCCCACGCCCAGGCTGCCCCAGGTCTTCTCCGCCGTCTCCGTCCGAAGCTGTGCATCGGACGCGGCATGAGTCCCATCGGCACGCTTGTCAACGAAGTCCGAGCCGCTATACATGTCGAGCTGACGGGCCTTTTCCGCCACTGTCATCCGGCCGACCAAGTCCTGAACACGGCGCTCGATGGGGATAGTCGGGCGCTTATATATTGGCAGTGTCTGGGCATGCGCCTGCATCGGCGCAAGTTGAAGCAGCAAACCAACGCAGGCGGCTTTGATAGGTGAAAGGGGCATTGTCACTCCTTGCCGCCGGAGAACTTGGCCCCCGCAACGATGTAGCGCTGCATGACCAGGAAGACCAGGACGAGGGGCAGGACGCCGACGGCGGCGGCGGCGAATAACTGGGCGGGGTTCTGGGTCTGGGAGGTCAGGAAGGTGGACAGCACGACCTGAACCGTCCAGGCGGAAGGGTCCTGGCCGATGACGAGGGGCCACAGGAAGGAGTTCCAGCTGCCGATAAAGGTCAGGACGCCCAGGGCCATCAGTATGGAGACAGAGTTGGGCAGCAGCAGGCGCCAGTAGACGCCGAAGTAGCCCAGGCCGTCCAGCCGGCCCGCCTCCTCGATCTCGGTGGGGAAACGCAAATAGAACTGCCGGAATAGGAAGATGGAGAAGGCGGAAAACAGGCCCGGCGCGATGATGCCCCAGCGCGTGTTCACGCCGCCTAGATACGCCGTCACGGCGAAGGTCGGCACGAAGGTGACGGCGCTTGGGATCATCAGCGTCGCCAGAATGACGAAGAAGACGATGCTGCGCCCGCGCGCGGGGATGCGCGCCAGGGCGTATCCGGCCATGGAGGAGAACAGCATCTGCAGGACCAATGTGACGACCGCGATGACGGCAGAGTTCACCAGCCCCGTTAGCATCGGGGCCGTCGGGTCGGCAAAGAGCTTGCGGAAGTTGTCCCACTGCGGCGCGGCGGGAAGCCAGGCCCAGTGCAGCGCGGTGATCTGATCGTCGGTCATCAGCGCATTGCGGGCGATCAGGTAAAACGGCACTAGGAACAGCACGGCCAGCAGGAGCAGGAGGGCATAGCGCATGACTTCGGTAAGGGAGCGCGGCTTCATATGGTGATTCTCATTTTAGGGTGATTCTCATTTATGGGACTCCCCGAACCCGAAGACGCGCCCCTGAATCAGCGTGATGGCGACGATGAGGGCAGTCAGGATAAAGCCGCCCGCGGCGCCGCGCCCGAAGTCCTGGCTGCTCAGGGCCAGCGAGTACAGGTAGACGAGTGGCGGGCGGGCCAGGGAGGCATTGCCCACCGAAGACCCCGACCCGCCCAGGATGTTATAGAACTCGTCGAACGCCTGGAACGCGGCGATGAGGTTCAGCAGCAGGACTGAGACCGAGGTGGCGCGCAGTTGGGGGAGGGTGATATGGCGCAGGACCGGCCAGCCCGAACCGGCCCCGTCCACTGACGCGGCCTCATAGAGCGATTTGGGGATCTCCTGCAAGCCCGCCAGGAAGATGATCATGAAAAAACCCACCTGCAGCCACAGCCGGACGCTCACCAGCACGAGCCAGTACCAGGGCGGGTGGGCCATCCCGATCCAGGCGATGGCGGGGACCCCGAACAGGCCGAGCAGGTGGTTGGCGAACCCGAACGGCAGGCCATTAAAGAGGCTGATGCGCCAGATGAGCGATGCGACGACGTAGGAGACGGCGGAAGGGATGAAGAACACGGTGCGGAAGAATGACCGGCCCCATCCCGCCCGGTTGACGAGGAGAGCGAGGCCGAGTGAGATGGCGAACGTCGTCGGCACGATGAAGACGGCGAACCAGAAGGCCGTCGCCAGCGAGCTGAGAAATGACTCATCGGTCAGCAGATCGGTGTAGTTACGCAGGCCGATGAAGTGGCCAGGATGGATTGTGTTCTGGGCATGTGACAGGCTCAAAAGGAGTCCCCAGATGATGGGGATGAGCGTGAACACGACCAGTCCGATCAGGGATGGGGCCATGAACCCCCAGAAGGCTAGTGTCGCCGACCGGTCACCCGCCGCCCGGCGCCTGGGCGTGGGCGGTCGCTCGACGGCGGTCACGGCGGCGGTCGGCCGCTTTGGGTCATCGTTGATGGTCATTATGTTATTCCAGCGCGCGCCGCAGCTCCCGCTCGCACTTGTCGGCGGCGGTCTGAATCTCGGCGGCGGCGGGGCGGCCCTGCTTCAGGATGTTCGCCACGGCGTCACTTAGAGCCGTGCCCATGGCGGCGTTCCAGGTCGGTGGCAACGTATACCCGTGCGCGGCGAGGTCGGCGACCGCCTGAGCTGGGACGGGCGCGCGCAGGGCGGTCGCCATCCGGGCGACGCTTTCGCGCGGCGGGACATGGAAGCCATAGGCGAGGCACCAGTTCTCCTGGAGCTTTTTATTGGTGATCCAGAGCCATTGGACGTACCTTTTGGCTTCCGCCACCTGTGGCCCTTGTGCGTTGACCATCGCCGACCACCCGCCCAGGAACGTCGCGGGCCGGCCCGCTGCATCAAGCGCGGGCCAGGCCATGCCGCCCACATCGCTGCCGAACGCCTTCTTGATGGCTGGGTACGACCATAGGCCCCCCCATTGCATGGCGGTCAGCCCCTGGGTAAAGGCCGATGGGTCCCAGTAGTCGGTCGGAGCGCCGATCAGCAGCGCCCCTGAGTCGTTCATCTCGCGCAGCTTCTCGTAGGCGGCGACGGTGCGCGGGTTGTTGAAGACAATCTTGTCGTCCACCAGGAAATCACTGCCCGCCGACCAGGGGACGATGTTGATGAGCGCTGTCGCGCCGCCGTCGTTGCCGACAAAGAGGCCCTTCCGGCTGCCGGTCGTCAGCGTCTTCGCCGCCTGGATAAGCTGGTCCATCGTCCTCGGCGGCCTCAGCCCGGCGGCTTGGAGCAGGGAAGGGCGGTAATAGAGGATGCCGGTATCGTCGAGCATCTTGACGCCGTAGACCTTGCCGCCGACGCTGTTCGCCGCCAGGTCCCGAGGGGAAAGGTCCCGCCGCACGTCCGGGGGGAACAGGTCGTCCAGCGGGGCGACCTGGCCCGCCCCGACCATCGCCGCCGTAAGCTGGTCCTCGAAAACGTCCGGCCCGCCGCGCGTCAGCAGGGCGGTCGCGAGCTTCGTGCCGTAGTCGCCCGGCACCCAAACGACCTCGACCCCGATGTCTGGGTGCAGCCTCATGTACTCATCGGCATAGCGCTGGACCGCCTGCTGCGTTCCCACCTCGCCGTACTGGTGATACCACTGGGTCAGCGTGATCCGCTTGCCAGGCATCCCCGGCCGGCCGCATCCGGCCAGCAGGGCGGCGGCGGAGACGCCTGCCGCCGCCAAGAACTGGCGGCGGCTGCCCTGCCATGGGTGTGCAGGGAAGTCGTTCTGAGGGCGCGTCATTGCGGTGTGCTCCGGTTCATGGGCCTGTTACTCTCATGAATCTGTTATTCAGCGGGAAGGGGTCACTTTCCTCCCCACGGCGGAGGAAATCGTTCCAAAGGCGGCGAATGCTAATGAACGCGCATGACACACACAAGACAGACCCACCTCAGCTGCCCCCTGCTGCTCCTTGCCGCCCTCTGGCTGGCGCTCGCCTGCGCTGGCTGCTCCCACCCGCCCGCCACGCGTGATGTGGTGCGTGACGGGCAAGGCCGTATCGTGCTGAACTTCTGGAATGGGTTCACCGGGCCGGACGGCAAGACGATGGAGGCGATGGTTGACAAGTTCCAGCAGGAGAACCCGGACGTCCGGGTCAAGATGCAGATCATCCCCTGGGGCACCTACTATGATAAGGTGACCCTGGCACTCGCCTACGGCGGTGCGCCCGACGTATTCGTCTGTCATGCCGCCCGCATTGCCGAGTTCGCCTCATTCGGCAAGTTGCGGCCTCTCGATGATCTATACCGGACGGCCCAGCCGCCTTTGCTGGAGAGCCAGTTTGCCGCCGCTCCCTGGCACGCCACTTTCTACCAAGGCGAACACGTTGCCCTGCCGCTCGATGTCCACCCTATGGGCCTGTATTACAACACGAAACTTTTCCGCGCGGCAGGCATTGTGGATGCCCAGGGGAAGGCCGTGCCGCCACGGACCTGGGAGGAGTTCTTGACGGACGCTAAGAAGCTGACCAAGGACACCACGGGGCGGGGAAGGCCCGACCAGTGGGGCTTCGTCATCACGAACCAGGAGACTATTTTCCTCGCCATGACCGATCAGTTCGGCGGCAGTATCCTGACGCCGGACGGTAAGCACGGCAACCTGTCCTCGCCCGCCTGCCTCGCCGCCGTCGGGCGGATGCACGACCTGGTCTACAAGTACCACGTCGCACCCCGGCCCGAAGGCATCGACTCGTGGCTCGCGCTCCGGCAGGGGAAGGTCGCGATGGGGCTGGAGGGCATCTACATGCTGGATTCGCTGCGCGAGCAGACCGGCCTGGAGTTTGCCGGAGCGCCGACCCCGCAGTTCGGACCCAAGCCTGGCGACTGGGCCGGCTCACACTGCCTGTGTCAGCCGCGCGATCTGTCGCCGGAGCGGGCGCGGGCGGCGTGGCGGCTGATGCGCTACCTGTCCGACCACAGCCAGGCGTGGGCGGAGGGCGGCCAGGTGCCCGCCCGCTTGGACATCGAGAGGGCGTCGGCCTTCCAGGCGCTGCCCGTCCAGGCGCAGTTCGCCAAACAACTGCCGTATGTGCAGTATGCCCCCCTCGTCCCTGCCGACAACTCCCTGTTCCAGTTCGTAGACCCCGCCGTCGAGTCCGTCCTGCTCGACTTACAGCCGCCCGCAGCCGCCATGAAGGACGCCGACCGGCGCATTGACCAGATGTTGAGCCGCACTTAGCCTACTAACGATTATGAGCATCCCCGCAAGCACCCCAATTACCGTTCCCGTGACAGCCCGCTTTCGGGCGGAGACGAAAACGCGGTCCCAGCGCTCCGATACAGCCGTCGGCCTGCTGTTCGCCCTGCCGCACCTGATCCTATTCACCGTGTTCCTGCTGGCCCCGACCCTGTTTGGCTTCTGGATCTCGCTGCACCGGTGGCATGTCCTGGCGAAGACGCACCCCTTCATCGGCCTGGGCAACTATGGGCAGGCGTTCTCCGACGACATCTTCTGGATCGCCCTCCGCAACACGGCCTACTTCGTCGTGCTGGTCGTGCCGCTCGGAAACGCCGTGTCCCTGCTGCTCGCCCTGGGGCTGTCGTCCCTGCGCCGGTTCCAGACCTTCTACAAGATCGTCTTCTATCTGCCGGTGATCATCTCCATCGCCGTGGTCGCCGTGCTCTGGCGCTGGCTGTACAACACCGACATCGGCCTGCTCAACCTCTACCTGGAAACCGTGGTTGGCGGTCTGCGCCACCTGGGGCTGCCACTGCCGCCGTTCACACCGGTGCCGTGGCTGTCGGACCCCGGCCACGTCATGCCCTCCGTCGCGCTGCTTTCCGTCTGGTGGGGCGCGGGCGGCAACATGATCCTGTACCTCGCCGGCCTGAACAACATCCCCGACGATTACCATGAGGCGGCGCAGATTGATGGGGCGAACGCCTGGCAGCGCTTCAAGGCCATCACCTGGCCGCTGCTGAAGCCGACGACGCTGTTCTGCCTGGTCTTCTCCGTCCTGGGCGCGTTCCAAGTCTTCGGTCAGACCTATGTCCTATTCGCCCCCGGCTCCGGCCCCGCCCGGGCGGGCCTGACTCTGGTTCTCTATATGTACCAGCAGGGTTTCAGCGAGTACCAGATTGGCTATGGGACCGCCGTCGCCTACCTGCTGTTCGCCATCGTTCTACTGTTCACAGCGGTTCAGTTCCGCCTGCTGTCCGGGACGCGTAAGGAGGCCGCATGAAGCCAATGGGAATGAAACCGATTGGGATGAACTCCACTGGGATCAGATCGGTCGGGGTGAAGACGATCGGGCGGAGCCAGTGGTGGCTGCACGCGCTCCTGCTGCTGGCTGCTTTCCTGTTTGCCGCCCCCTTGCTTTGGATGCTCTCGACGGCGTTCAAGGCGCCCGCCGACATCATCAGCGGGCTGGGTACGGCGCGGTGGTGGCCGCACCCGGCTACATTAGAAAACTTCCGCAACGTGCTGGGGAAGACCGAGGAGTTCCCCATCTGGCGCTGGACCGGTAACAGCTTGCTGATCTCGGTGGCCGTGACGCTGCTGGTGCTGGTCGTGGACTCTTTGGCCGCCTACTCCTATGCCCGCCTGCGCTGGCCGGGCCGAGACAAGGTCTTCGGCGTCCTGGTGGCGACGATGCTGGTGCCGGGGCAAGTCCTCCTGATCCCGATGTATTTGCTCATCCGCAATCTGGGCTGGTTCGACACCTATTGGGCCTTGATCGTCCCCGCCGGGGCCAGCGCCTTCGGCGTCTTCCTGCTGCGGCAGTTCTTCCTGACGATCCCCGCCGAACTAGAAGAAGCCGCGCGGCTGGACGGCTGCGGGCCGCTGGCGATCTTCTGGCACGTCATCCTGCCACTGTCCAAGTCCGCCCTGGCGACGTTGGGGATCTTCACCTTCATGGCGACCTGGAACGCCTTCGAGGGGCCTTTGATCTTCACCGACAGCATCGAGATGCGGACCCTGCCCATTGGCATCACCATCTTCCAGGGCCGCTATAACACCGAATACGGCCCGATGATGGCCGCCGCCGCCCTCGCCGCCATTCCGGTGACCATCGCCTTCCTGCTGCTGCAAAAGCAGATCATCAAGGGCATCTCGCTGACGGGTCTTGCCGGACGATAAAAACAACTCTTTCTCTAAAAACAACTCCTCCCCCTTGAGGGCAGACAGATATGGCACAAATCCGGATCAACACCCAGAACTCTCGATTGATGCTGACCGTCATGAGCGCGCCATCACTGCTTGGTAAAGCCTTGGCCCTCTTCTCCCGTAGCGAACAGGGAGGCAATGTCTTTGTCTTCGACCGCAGCGACGACTCGCTCCGGCGCAATGGCAAAGTGCTCTGCGCACTCAGTCAATTCCAGTCCGCGCGCATTGATAAATGGCTGGGCATGGAACCAAGTGGCGACCCGTCCGGCAGCCGCTACGGCCTCTCCCTCCTGCAAGTGGATGGCCGAAAGATCACGCTCGTTGAGGCATTTCAGGGGGAAAGTCTGGAAGAGATGAACCGCGTGGCCGATGCCGTTTCGCGGTATACCAGCGTCCGCGTCCATCGGGAAGAATGAAGATTCTGTCCTGCACACTGATATAGAGCGGAGTGCATGATAGGCCTGCACGCTTTGCCGGAGTGTCTGTGGCTCATCTTACCATGGCACGCCGCCGTCCTCGCCGAAGCAGCCGCCCGTCGGCCCGTCCGCAGGTTAGTCCCCCTTCCAAACAAAAACGCCCCGCCCTGGAAGGGCGGGGCGTTTCTTGGACCGATGAACTAGAGCGTGAATGTGCCGTAGAAGGCGCTGTTCTCGCCGCCGCGCGTCCAGGCATCGCCGCCGGTGCGGGCGGTGACACTTGCGGCCTGCGTGTAGCCGACCCGGCGGTCGGTGACGGGAGCTAATGGGCTGTACCAGACTAAGTTGGGCTGCTTGCAGCATTCGCGATTGGGCAGGGCATCCACGGAAAGCGCAGCGATCTGCGGGGCCGAAACGCGGTAGCCGGTTGCGAGGTGCCGGAAACTGATGGCCGCCGTCCCTGCCGGAGTGACCGTGCCGAGAGAGGCAGAGTAGCGGGAGTTCAAAGCCTCGGCCAGCGCTTTCTGCTGGGCTGGGGTGGCATGGGCATCCACATACAGCAGGGTGGCGCGGTGGGCGCTTGCTTCAGCCAGATTATTGTCGGCGCGGACGACGGCGACGGCGGAGACGCCGGCCAGCGTGACACCGTGCCAATCGCCACCCTTGAAGTGCCAGGCCAGGACTGCCTCGCGGCCGTCGCTGACATACTCGCCGCTGTAGTGGCAGGCCCCGGCGAAGACGCTGGCCGTGCGCGCCTCGACATAATCGCCCGTTGGGGCGGAGGCCGACGCGCCCAGTGCGGTGCTGAGAGCGAGGGCGGAGAGGGCCGTGGTAAAGATGCTCTTGTTCATCGAAAACCTCCTACGAGACGTCTACGAGAAATGCGACTCGTAACACTTGCGGCCCGCGCCGCAGAGTTCGGGGCGTGCCTTGCCGCCATCAGGGCCGACCACCTGCTGGGTGTGCCGACACCAGCAGTGGTTGTCCAGGCCGATCATGTCGGATGCCTCCAGGGGCATGGACTCACGGAAAAAATATTTCTTACTGCGCAGGTTGCGGCACATCGGGCTTTCCAGGACATCCGTTTCCGCCGTCACTGCCGTTTCTTCTGGGTTGACCGTGCTCATGCGATGCCTCCATTCCCGCCGTCAAACGCCCTGCGCGGACCGGCGACCAGGGCAGCGGCGGCGCGGCGGACCATCGTCTGGGTCAAGGGCACTTTGTACCCGTTCTGCGCCAGCGGCTCCGCCCCCTCGGTCGCGGCCAGGGCCGCGGCACGGATCGTCTCGTCATCCAGCGGCTTGCCGACCAGGGCAGCTTCGGCGGCCCGCGCGTGCCAAGGAATCGGGGCGACCCCGCCAAGCACGACTCGCACCGATTTTACGATGTTGCCGTCCGTCTCTACAGCCATCGCGACCGAGGAAAGCGCCCAGTCGAGCGAGTTCTTCTCGCGGAACTTCAGGTAGGTGCTTCGGGCAGCCATCGCGGAGGCCGGCACGAAAACCGATGTCACCAGCTCACCCGGCTTCAGCACGTTCTCGTGCGTGATATCTCCCTCGCCCGGCAGTGTGAAGAATTCCGTGAGCGGCAGCTGCCGCGTCTTGCCGCCCGGCCCGGCAATTGTCAGCACGGCGTTCAGGCACAAGAGTGCAGGGGCCAGGTCGGATGGATGCACGATATAAGATGGGCCGCCGCCCAGGATAGCGTTGTACTTATTCTCCGCGCTGTCGGGCGCGGCGTAGCACTTCGTCCCCCCTTTTTTCAGGCAGACGATGCGCTCGTTGCGATAGTACCAACACCGGGGGCGCTGGCAGAGGTTCCCGCCGACCGTCCCGGCGTTACGGATCTGGATCGTCGCGATGGACTGGGCGGCTTCCGCCAGGACCGGGTATGAGGCGCGGATGGCCGGATGCTCCTCGACTTCGGTGATCGTGACGAGGGCGCCCAAATGGATGCCCTTGGCCTCCACAGTGATCTTGTTCAAGTCCGGAATGCGCTTCAGGTCAACGACCGTGGCGGGCGAAAGGATGTAATCCTTCATCGTACTCAGAAGGTCCTGCCCCCCGCCCATTGGGCGGATGGCGTCCAGGCCGCCGCCCTGAGCGAGCAGACGGGTCGCCTCCTTGATGGTGGCCGGATGGATCAGGTCAAAGGCTTTCATGCGGCCCCCTTCTGCTGCAATTCAATCAAGCCGTTCAGGACCTTGTCCGGGGTGATCGGCAGGGTGCGGACACGGACGCCGCAGGCATTATAGATGGCGTTCGCCAGGGCGCCCGCCGTCGGGATCGTCCCCGGCTCGGCCATGCCGATGACGCCGCGCGGGTCGTCCTCGATAATGGAGGTGAACTCGGGCATTTCCAAAGTCCCTGGCAGCTTGTATTCCTCGAAGTTTGCGTTGAGCATCAGTCCGGTCTCCCGGTCCGTCACCTTGCCCTCGTACAGCCCGTAGCCCATGGCCTGAATCAAGCCGCCGTTGAGTTGGCTCTCGATGGCCAGGCGGTTCAAAGGCAGGCCGCAGTCCTGGACCCCGATGAGCCGCAGCACCTGCACCTTGCCGGTCTCGGTGTCCACTTCCACCTCCGCGAGATGGACGCCGTGCGCGCCGCCCGAGGACAGGCCCGGCTTCCACTCGCCCTCCGCCGTGATGCCCTGCGTCCCCAAGGCGGCGCATGCCTGTTTCCAGGTCACCGTCTTGCCGCCCGCCGCGCTGATGCCGCCGTCATGCGCGGTCAGATCCTCCGGCTTGGCGCCCAGAGCGGGCGCGATGCGGGCGAACATCGCGATGCGGGCGTTAAACGCGGCCAGCTTGACGGCGGGCGCGAGCGAGGGGGTCGTAGTGCTGCCGCCGGAGGCATTGGCGCTGCCCAGACGGGAGTCGCCGATATGGGGCCGGATGGCGGCCATCGGCAGGCCGAACTCCTCGGCGACAATGGCCGCCGTGTAGGTGCGTGTCCCCGTCCCCAGGTCCTGCGTCCCGGACAGGACATCCACGCCGCCGTCGGAGGCGATCTTGACCGTGACCTTGCAGGCCGGGCCGCCGCCTCCCCCCCACTCGGCCAGGCCTACGCCCATGCCGCGCTTCTTGATGCCGGTCTGGCCGAGGCCGGGCTGCTTGTTGCGGCCCGTCGCCCAGCCGGCCTCCTTGGCGGCGATGTCCATCTGTCGGCCCCAGGCGGGGTCGGGGATATTGCGCTTGCGAAGCTCGATGGCATCCATGTCCAGCTTGTAGGCGACATCATCCATCAAACATTCCATCGGGAATGAGGCCTGCGGGCTGCCCGGCCCACGGAAGGCGCGGGAGCTGTCAATGTTGGTGTGGACCGAGTCCACCGTCCGGTAGACGTGCTCTACATGGTAGATGTAGGGCAGCCCGCGCTGCGAGCCGTCGCCCAGCCCGCCCAGTTTGTGCTGTTCGGCGCTGATAGCGAGCAGCTTACCGTCCTTGGTCGCGCCCAATTTGGCGCGGACTTGGCTGGCGCTGCGATTGCCGGCCATCAGGAACTCGTCCTCACGGGTCAGCAGCAGGTGGACGGGCCGTTTGGCCTTCAGGGCCAGCTTGCAGGCGACCGCGCCGGGCAGGTCCAGGCCGAACTTCGATCCGAAGCCGCCGCCCATGTGATGCACGATAGAGACGACGTTCGCCTCCGGGATGCCAAGCTCCTGGGCCGCATCGCCGGGGATGGTGTGCGTTCCCTGCGTCGAGGCATAGACCGTGGCCGTGTCACCGCCGCGGTAGTCCACGACTACCCCATGTGTCTCGAGGCAGCTATGGTGCTGGAACGGGGTGTGGAACTCGCCCTCCGCGACGGCATCGCACTCGGCAAACAGGGCCTCGACGGCGGCCTTGTCGCCGCGCGCTTCGCCGGGCTGGATATTCGGACTGTTCTGGTGGACCTGCGGCGCATCGGCCTTCATGGCCGCTTCGGTGTCCACGACATGGGGCAACGGCTCGTAGGTGACTTTGATGGCCCGGATGGCGTCCTCGGCGATCTCCGGCGTCCGTGCGGCGACGGCGGCGACGGGATCGCCCTGATAGCGCAGGGTCTTGTCGGGATAGGTGATGACGGCGGCGACGCCTGTCATCTTCTCCGCCGCGCTTGCGTCCAGGCTCGTGATCTTGGCGGCGGCATAGGGGGAGGCGAGGATACGCCCATAGACCATGCCGGGCAGGCGGATATCGTGCGAGTATTTGGCCGCGCCTGTGACCTTGTCCGGCCCATCCACACGGGGGATGTGGTGGTTCAGGAGGCGCATCTTCGACCGGTCGCCCCATTCGGGTCCGGCGCTGTCATCCACCTCGATCTCGACCATGGTTTCCAGGCCGTTGACGACTTTGGGGACTTTGATCTTGCGTTTCGCCATGGGGGTCAGGCTTCCTTCCCGGCGCGCATCTTCTTGGCAGCGGCCAGCGCCGCCTCGAAGACCTTGGGGTATGTCCCGCAGCGGCAGATATTGCCCGCGCAGGCGTGCTGCACCTGGGCCAATGTCGCGTGCGGGTTCTTGTCCAGATAGTTGCGGACGGACATGACGAAGCCGGGCGTGCAGAAGCCGCACATCAGCGCATCATGTGCGACGAACGCGGCCTGCACCGGATGCAGATGCGTCTCGTCGGGCGACACGCCCTCGATGGTCGTGATCTTCTTGCCCACCGCATCGGCAGCCAGCGTCATGCAGGAGTAAACGGTCTTGCCGTCCACTTCCACGGTGCAGGCCCCGCAAGCCCCCCGGTCGCAGACGATCTTCGGGCCGGTGATCGGCGGCTCCAGGTGGTTCCGCAGGGCGTTCAGGAGGGTCGTGCGTGGCTCCATCGCCGCCGTGCGCTTGTGACCGTTGACGCTGAGCGTCAGCCGGATCGTCCCGCGCTGCACGGCCGAGTGGCTATCGTCGCGCACTGCCTCAGTCGCCGAACCGGCGCGCTCCATCAGACCCGGTGCCAAGGCGGTGGCGACGCCGACTGCGCCGGCCCCGCGCAGGAATTGGCGGCGGCTCAGGGGCGGCGTTTCCGCCCGCGTTTCTTCTGCGTGTTCCTCTTCCGGTTCCGGCATGGGAGATTTCCTTCTCTACTAAACCAGTTGTGCTTAAATCGAACCAATTATGAAGTGTTGGCGTTATTCGTGCAGCGAATTTCAACCATTACTATACACGTTGCGCACCCATTCTGTCAACAAAGAGGCGTAATTCCTCTAATTTTCCGTCGCGCTGACCATTCCCCGCATTCCCTCCCACTCGCGCCAGATGTCCGTCATGCATTCCCAGTGCAGGGCGTCATGGTCGGTGTGACTGAGCCGGAAGAAGATCATGCAGCGCGTGTGCGGCGAGACGTTCGGCCCGACCCCGTGCGCCACCTGGTAATGCACCAGGACGACATCGCCTGCACGGCCTGTGACGGCTACCGGGTCGGGCATCTCGACGGGCGGCATCCCTTGCAGCAGCGACTGCGGGCCGTGTTCCCGGAAATACTCCTCGTACAGCCGGTGCGTGCCGGGCCAGACGTGCAGGTTGCCCATCAGTGGGACGGGCACATCGCTGAGGAGGACGCCCAGCAGCATCGTGAAGTTGCCGACAGTCCCTTCCTGGACGCCGTTGGTCGGCGAATACATCCCGTCCAGGTGCGGCCTGGCCTGCCCCGGCTCGTCCAAAGAAGGGAACCGCAGCGCGATCTGTCCGCCTCCCGGCGGCTTGATCCGGCCGGCCCCGATGACCGACTCGGCCAGGTCCCAGGCCGGAGTCTTCGTGAGGAGGTCTGTGATGGGCGGCGATCTCTGGATCTCGGGGCAGTACGACTGCGCCCGGAAGCGGGTCATGTCCGCGACATTCATGCCCTGCCCGACCGAGTGGTTGATGGCCCGCAGCGCCCCCTCGACCATGAGGGGCGGCACGACGCCCGGCACCTGCACATAGCCTCGGTCTCTGAGTTCCTGCTTCTGCCTTACGTTCAGTTCCATATCAACCCTTCCCCGACTTGAGTTCGATGACCAAGTTACGATACGGCTTCGTGCCGGCGTTGGTGAGGCGCTGGTGGACCGTCCCACCATTCGCCTCGATGAAGACGACCTGATTATCCGCATAGTCGAACTCGGGGGCGGCGTCCGGGTCGTCCGGGTCAACCATCTTCATGTGCCCGCCGTCAACCACGACGAAGAAAAAGTCCTCGCGGTGGATGTGCCTCTCCAGCCACTCGCCGGGTGCAAGGGCCAGGTCCCAGACGCGGACCCGGTCGTTCTCGAACATCAGGTGTGTGCCGACGTTCTCAGTGGGTTCAATGCTCATAGCATGTCCTCTTCCTCTGCTAAATATCTGCCCACTTTATACCCTGTGTTAATGCGCTCTGAGCTGAATCTGGAACTTTCCGGGCGGCCTGATTGTCTATTAAAGCATGATGACACACCTAAACCTAAAGAAAATCCTGGGTCGCCTGTGCGTCCCGGTGCTGCTCGTCCTGGCTGTTTGGGCCGTGATGCTCACCGGCTGTGCGACGCAGCCCGCGTTCTCCGACAGCAACGAAATCAAGCAGGGGCCCATTCAGCCCGTGAAGGCTCCCACTGGCCGCGAAATCGCGACCTTTGCCGGCGGCTGCTTCTGGGCCAGGGACGCTATGTTCCGGCACCTCAAAGGTGTGGACACGGTCGTGTCGGGCTTCGCGGGCGGCCACACGCCGCATCCGAGCTATGAGGAAGTCTCCACCGGGACGACAGGGCAGGCCGAGACCGTCCAGATCACCTTCGACCCCAAGGTGATCTCCTACCATGACCTGCTGGACGTTTTCTTCCATACGCATGACCCGACCACGCTGAACGCACAGGTACCGGACGAGGGGACGCAGTACCGGTCTGCTGTCTTCTATCACAGTGCCCCGCAGAAGGCGATGACCGAGCAGGTCATCCGTGATGTCACGAAGGCGCACCTTTACCCCAACCCGATCGTCACGCAGGTGGTCCCGTACACCGGCTTCTATCCTGCTGAAGATTATCATCAGAACTATTTCGCCCTGAACCCGGCCCAGCCCTACTGCGCTAACGTCGTCGCGCCGGAGGTGGCGCACTTCCGCAAGCTCTACCACGCGCGGCTGAAGTAACGCAGGCATCCAAGATGAGGCGATGAGCAGCCGGGCGGCATTCCTAAAGGAACGCCGCCCGGCTATTTTTAGTTTCAGATTTTGGTCCCAGAACCGGGCGCTCTCGGTGTAGACACGGACCCCTGCGTCTGGTACAATCAAGCGTTACCGCGCCGCGATGTTTCTAGTGCCCCGCTTATGAAGAAAATCATCACCCTTCTTGCTCTTTTGCTCGTCCCGTGCTGCGTTTTTGGCGGGCGCGCCTGCGCCGCGCCCTCGGACATCGTGCCGCGTGGAAGCGCTTTGCTGGACGCCTTCGCCAAGCTGGCGCAGGCAGACGCCTTCGGCGCATCCGACGCCCCCGAGGACTTCCTGGGCGAGCCGCGATACACGCGCAGGCAGCTCGCGCGGTTCCTGGAGCATCTTCTTCAACATGAGCCGCAGCGCTTCGCCCGTGTCCAGAAGGATGACGCCGCCAACACCGCCTTCCAGGCCGCGCTCCAGGTCCTCGGCCCGGAACTGGCGGTGGACGGCGTGGACCTGTCCGGAGCGAATACCGTTCCGGCGCGCGGAACATCCGTGGGCGGCTATATCCAGCCGGAACTGCGTCTGGGGTCGGGCGGGGATGGCCACTCCGGGAGCATCGGCATCTACCGCGTCACGGCCCTGGGGAACCTGCGGTCGAACACGCGCTATGTCTTGTCCGCCTCCAATTGGTTCGAGGACGACCGGCGCGTTTTTGCCAACGACATCGGCCCGCATGACTTCTCCGCCGTGAACGAAGCCTATGTGGAACTCGACGGTGGGCGCGGGCTGCGGGTGGACCTGGGGCGGATGCATGATCGCTGGGGGCCGGGCGCGCGCAGCGCGCCCCTGTTGTCCGACAACGCGCCGCCGCTGGACCAGATTCAGATCGCGTTCCCTTTCAGCCTCGGGCCGCGTCTGGGCCGGGGCTACCATTTCACCCAGCTCCTCGGCGAGTTCGCGGAAGGCGGCACGGTCAAGTATTTCGCCGCCCGCCGCATCGAGCTTGCCGTCAGCCCGCGCCTGACGGCGGATTTCCAGGAGGCCTATAAGGCGTCCACCACGCGCGCCTTGGTCGTGTCGCTCCTGCCCGACTTCTACAGCGGCAAGAACGCGAACCTCTCCCCGATCTTCCCCGGCGTGGCGATCCGGAACCTGGAGGACTATTACAACGCCGTCCTGGATTTCGGCCTGACCTATGAGGCGAGCGACGCCCTGCGCGTCTATGGCCAGTTCGCTCTAGACGATCTGCGGACGCCGGGCAAGCACAGTGGGGTGACGCCGCGAAAGATCGCCTACCTCGTCGGCTTCGCCGCCCATCCCCTGGCGCGCACCGGTATTACGGCGGAATACCTTTTTGCCGACCCGACGACATACACGTTTCACAACACGTCGAGTCAATGGGAGAAAGGGCGTTACGATGAGATCGCCCTGCCGAGCGGTCCGAACACCCAGGAGGTCTATGTCCGGCTGGACCAAAAGCTGACTCAAAGGCTCTCGTTGGCCCTGTCGGTGCGGGACCGCCGCCGCCATGACGACTCGTTCCCCGCCCCGACCGCGCGCGACCTGGCCGCCACCGCCTCCTATGCGCTTAATGCGCGCAGCGGGGTCCGGCTGATCTTCCATGACTACCGCCAGGACCCCTTTCCGATCGCGCCTTCCGTCCCCATCGGCAACGGCTTCCAGCCGAGCAACCAGGAAGGCAATTACGGTCAGCGCCTCCGCATCCGCCAGCTCGATGTGAGCTATCAATTCTTTTTCTAGCTCCAGTTTTTCCAGCTTCGCGGTGCCTGTCCGCGTTTCCGGCAGCGCCGGGAAGGGAACAGTGTGAGAACACAATCCCCCCCGCGCTAAAGGACCGCCATGAGACTCGTTAACAGACTGCTGGGCCGCCCGCTGACCTCCTCGGAAGAAGGGGGGCAGAAGATCGGCGTCCTCTCCGGAGTCCCCTCCCTCGGATTGGACGGCCTTTCCTCCGCCGCCTATGGCCCCGAGGCTGCCCTGACCCTGCTGCTGCCCCTCGGCCTCCTGGGCCTCAACTACATCGGGCCGATCACCCTGGTCATCCTCGTCCTCCTCTTCATCCTGTACCTCTCCTACCGGCAGACCATCACGGCCTACCCCAATGGCGGCGGCTCCTACACCGTCGCCCAGGAGAATCTGGGCATCAAGTTTGGACTGCTCGCCGCTGCCGCCCTTATGCTCGACTATACCCTGACCGTCGCCGTCGGCATCTCGGCGGGCGTCGGCGCCTTGATCTCGGCCGTCCCCAGCCTCCACAAGCACACCCTGATGCTGTGCCTCGGCTTCCTGGCGCTCATCACCCTCGTCAACCTGCGCGGGGCGCGCGAGGCCGGCGCGATCTTCGCCCTGCCGACCTATCTGTTCGTCGCAAGCCTTGGCGGTGTCCTTGTCTACGGGATTGTCCAGGCCATTAGCCACGGTGGCCACCCACATCCGATCCTCGCCCCGCCTGCCGTCCCCCGCGCCGTGGAGGCTGTCAGCCTGTGGCTGCTGCTGCGCGCCTTCGCTTCCGGCTGTACGGCCATGACCGGCGTCGAGGCGGTCTCGAACGGCGTCACCATTTTCGCGAAACCCGTCGTCGGGAACGCCCAGCGGACGCTGACGGCCATCGTCGTCATCCTGCTCGTCCTGCTGGCCGGGATCGCGTACCTGTGCCGCGCCTACGGCATCGCGGCCATGGACGAAGCCCGGCCGGACTACCAGAGCGTCATCTCGCTGCTGCTGGGCGCCGTGGTCGGCAAGGGTGCCCTCTACTATGTGACGCTGGGCAGCGTGCTGGCCGTCCTGGTGCTGTCAGCCAACACGAGCTACGCCGGGTTCCCGCGCTTGTGCCGGCTGGTCGCGCTGGACGGCTATTTGCCGCACGTCTTCGCCCTGCTGGGGCGGCGCCTGGTCTACACGGTCGGCATCCTGTTCCTGACCGGCCTGTGTGCTTTGCTGCTGGTCGCGTTCAAGGGCATCACCGACAAACTGATCCCGCTGTACGCCGTCGGCGCCTTCCTGGCCTTCACACTCTCGCAGTCGGGGATGGTGATGCACTGGCGCCGGGCCGCTCAGGGCGGCGAAGCAAAGGCCAAGGCCGGCGCGGGCGGCGCCCTGTTCATCAACGGCCTGGGGGCGGTCTGCACGGCCGTCGCCCTCGTGGTCATCCTGGTCGCCAAGTTCGCCGCCGGGGCGTGGATCACCGTCCCGGTCCTGGTGGCACTGATGGCGCTCTTCTTCGCCGTCCGCCGTCATTACGATGCGGTGGCCGAGCAGATCGGCCACCCAAGCCCTCTCGACCTGAGCCACAACGACCCGCCCGTGGCTGTGGTGCCGCTGGGCAGCTGGAACATCGTGTCCGAGCGCGCCCTGCGCTTCGGCATCCGCCTGTCGCCGGACGTCCACGCGGTCTACGTCAAGCTGCCCGACGCGAACGGCAAAGACGAGGAGGGCGAGAAAAAGGCGGAAGACTTGCGGCGCCAGTGGGCGGAGCAGGTGGATCGGCCCGCACAAGCGGCGGGGCTGCCCGCCCCACACCTGGAAGTGCTGTCATCCCCTTACCGCAAGGTCTCGGGGCCGCT
>JANLUQ010000258.1:0-5053 GCA_031363565.1 Armatimonadota bacterium
CCGATGACGGCGATAGACTTGAGCTGGGCGGCGTCCAGCGGCAGGATGGCGCCCCGGTTCTTCAAGAGGACGATGCTTTTGGAGGCGGCTTCAAACGTCAAAGCCTGGTGTTCGGGGGAGTTGACCAGAGCGTGGTTCGGGACACGGGGGCCGTCGAGCAGGCCGACCCGGAGGACGGCGCGGAGGATGCGGTGGACGTTCTCGTCTATCTGCGCCTGCGTGATCTTGTCGGTGCTCAGTGCGAGGGCGACGTTCTTGGAGGCCAGGTAGCCGGGTCCGGGCATTTCGAGGTCGTTGCCGGCGTTGACGACTCGGGCGGTCTCGTGGACGGCGCCCCAGTCGGACATGACCATGCCGTCCCAGCTCCAGTCCTTTTTGAGCACGTCCGTCAGCAGGTACTGGTTCGCGGTGGCGTGGGGACCGTTGATGCGGTTGTAGGAGGACATCAGGGTCCAGACATGGCCCTCGCGCGTGCCGGCTTCAAAGGCGGGCAGGTAGATCTCGCGCAGGGCGCGCTCGCTGACGATGACGTTGACCTCGTCCCGGTCCACTTCCTCGTTGTTGGCGGCGTAGTGCTTGATGCAGGCGGCGCAGCCCGTACTCTGCATGCCCTGGATGTAGCCGACGGCGAGCCGGCCGGCGAGGAAAGGGTCCTCGCTGAAATACTCGCCGTTGCGCCCGCCGAGCGGGGAGCGATGGATGTTGACGGCGGGGCCGAGCAGGACCTGTGCGCCGGTGCCTTTGTTGAGGGCCTCCTGGCCGATGGCCGCACCGATGCGCCCGACAAGCTCGGGGTCCCAGGTCGAGGCCATGGCGACGCCGGCAGGGAACAGGGTCGCCGGGCCTTGCGTCCCAGCCATGCCGCCCCGGACGCCCTGACCGGCGTCGACCATACCCATGGCGGGGACTCCGAGCCTTGGGATGGCGTTCGTGGTGAAACCCGTACCGGTGAGCAGGCTGAGTTTCTCGGCGGGCGTGAGCCGGCCGAACAGGTCGTCAACGCGCGCCTCCAGGGGCGCCTTGAGGTCGAGGTAGGCGGGGGCCGACGCGGGGACAGGGACCTGCGCGGAGGCAGCGCCATTTGACAGGGCGCAGAACGCGGCGAGGGCGGCGAAGACGGCCCCGGCGAGGTGGGCTTTGTTGGGCCGGGTATTGGGCCGGGTTGGTTTCGGGTGTTTGTTCTGGGACATGGCTGGACCTTATGGGGCGTGCGCGTTCTCGAGGGACACGGGCGCGGACATGATGGGGGTATGTATTTCTATCATTATAGAGGGGCGGGCGGCGGTTGTCAAGGGCAGGGCGACAGACGGAGGGCGCGGAAGGGAGGGCGGAGGAGAGGGCGGAGGAGAGGAGGAGGGCAGGCACGGGGACCTGCCCCTACGGAGAACGCCGCGCGTAGGGGTAACCCCCTGTGCTGCCCTTCTTCTCTGGGAAGGAATGGGGCAAAATTCCTGCCCGATTACAGTTCCAGGACCTGGCCGTCGTAGGCGAGTTCGACGCCGGGGGGGAGTTCGAGGTTAGTCGGGGCGTAGTCGTAATCGTGGGAGAGGTGGGTCAACAGGGTCCGCTTGGGCTGGAGCAAGGCGATCGTCTCCAGGGCGGCGTCAAGGTGAAAATGGGTCTCGTGCGGGTCGCGGCGGACGGCATCGAGCATCAGCACATCCAGGTTTTCCAGGTGCGGCCAGGTCTCGGGGGGGATGACGCTGACGTCGGTGACATAGGCGAAGCGCGGGCCGAACTTGTAGGCGAGGATGGGCAGTCGGCCATGGCAGACGCGCAGGGGCAGGATGTCCAGGCCGTGCAGCGCCAAAGCCTCGCCCGGTCCAGTCTCGCGCAGCTCCACCTGCGGCTTGCCGCCGCCGGCTTGGGTGGCCTGGAAGATGTAGGCGTAAATGCGCCGGATGTCGGCCAGCACGTTCGGCTCGGCGTAGACCGGCATGGCGGCCCCGCTGCGATAGTTGAAGGTGCGAACATCGTCCAGCCCAAAGATGTGGTCGGCGTGGGAGTGCGTGTAGAGGATGGCGTCGAGCCGCCGGACGTGGTTCTCCAAAAAGGCGATCCGCATCTCCGGCGGCGTGTCTACCAGGATATTGGCCCCATCATCGGTGGTGACCAGGATGGAAGGCCGCAGGCGGCGGTTGCGCGGGTCGGAGGAGGTGCAGACGGCGCAGTCGCAGCCGATCATTGGGACACCGTGGGAAGTGCCGCAGCCGAGGACGGTGACTTTCATATCTTTGATTGTACCCGATGTGGACCGCCCGCCATGAGGTATAAGTGGGCCGCCCGCCATAAGGTATAATCCGCGCATGGACATTCGACGCCACCTTGCCTACACCGAGAATGCCCGCCACCTGCTGCACGAGACTTTGGCCGCGCACCCCGAGACCCTGGACCAGTCTTTCGAGACGACGGCCGCCTACAAGACGGTCGGGCAGCTCGTCGCGCACCTGGTCGGCGCGGAGCGTCGCTGGACCCTGGGGCGGCTCTACGGGGAGGCCCCACCGCCACGTTATGAGGACGCGGCGGCCCAGACTCTGGACGGCCTGTTCGCCGACTGGGATGCGATCCGCGTCCGGACATTGGCCTTCGCCGCCGGTGCTGATGCCGACGCATTAGGCCGCGTCATCACGACGGACCTGCCGCAGTGGGGCGCGAGCGTGCGGGTGACGGCGGAAGAGGTGCTGCTGCATCTTTGCAGCCACCAAGCATGGCATGGGGGGCAGGTTTCGATGGCCTTGCAGCGGCTTGGGGTTGACCCGCCGAACTTCGATTATGTGCTTTTGCGTGAGAAGCATTAATGACTGATGTTACGCAGTCCCGCCGCCGGGTGCCATCCCGCCGCTGGGTGCCATCCCGCCGTGAACGGCAGGTCTGGGGGGCCTGCGGCCAACCGGTCTGCGACCGGAAGATTAAAACGGGGGTTCTCTCCCGCCCGCAGGGCGGTCGGCGTCCCGCCCCCCAGACGGGTCGTTTACGGCCCGGTCACAGCCCGTGCATAACATCAGTTAATGAGTAGAACCTGACCTTAAATCGGCCCAAGTCGGGGCGGCGCAGTCTCGCGGCAGAGCCGCCGGCGGCAGAAAGATTGTGGGTATACTAATCCCTAGTACATTACTAGGAAAAGATCATGCCCACCCCGTCCGCCCATCGTTTAGAGGATCTCGTCGGCAACACGCCCCTCGTCCGCCTGTGCCGTATCGAGCAGGATGCGCCCGGCGTCGAACTCTACGGCAAGGCCGAGTTCTTCAACCCCGGCGGCTCGGTCAAGGACCGGCCCGCCCTCAACATGATCCTGGAAGGCGAGAAGGCCGGGCTGCTGACGCCCGGCAAGATCATCCTGGACGCGACTTCGGGCAACACAGGCATCGCGTACGCTATGATCGGTGCGGCGCGTGGCTATAAGGTGCGCCTGTGCCTGCCCCGGAACGTCTCCCCGGAGCGCAAGAAAATACTCCAAGCCTATGGCGCGGAGATCGTCTATACGCCCCCCGCCGAGCAGTCCGATGGGGCCATTCGGATAGTCAAGAAGATGTACGCCGAGGACCCAGACCTCTACTTTTATCCTGACCAGTATGGCAACGACAATAATTGGCGGGCGCATTATCAGACGACCGGGCCGGAGATCTGGCAGCAGACGGAAGGGCGCATCACGCATTTCCTGGCCGGCCTGGGCACGACCGGGACCATGATGGGGACGGGGCGTTATCTCAGAGAGGTGCATCCCGACATCCGGTTGATCTCCATGCAGCCCGACTCGCCTTTCAATGGCCTGGAAGGCTTGAAGCATCTGGAGACGGCCATCGTGCCGCCGATCTACGACCCGTCCGTGGCGGACGAGAACGTCGAATGCCGCACCGAAGACGCCTACGTCATGGTCAAGCGGCTGGCCCGCGAGGAGGGCCTTCTTGTCGGCGTCTCGGCGGGTGGCAACGTCCACAGCGCCCTGCAAGTGGCGAAGACCGCGCCGCCCGGCAGCGTCATCGTGACTATTTTGTGCGACAGCGCAGACCGGTATCTATCCGAGCGGTTCTGGAACGAGGACGAGGAAGAACCGCACCCGCAGATTTAGGAGAACGCTAGTGCTTGCCCATCCAACGCTGACGATTGCTGTGCTTTTCGCGCCCTTCCTGCTCGGCCTCGCGGCGCTCGCGGCACCGGAACCACCGCCTCAGGCGGCTGTGCAGGAGCGGGGCGGCCTGCAGCACGTCTTCGCCAAGCTGAACGCGGGCCGGCCGGTCACCGTCGTCTACTTCGGCGGCTCGATCACGGCGGGGGCGGGGGCGAGCGATGGGGAACGGACCTCCTACCGCGCCCTCGTCGGTGCGTGGCTGGCAACGACGTTCCCCAAGTCCGCCGTTACCAACGTGGACGCGGCCATCGGCGGCACCGGGTCCGATTTGGGCGCGTTCCGGGTCGGCCGGGATGTGCTGGCGCACCGCCCCAACCTGGTGTTCGTGGAGTTCGCCGTCAACGACGGCGGCAGCCCCGAGCCCATGATTGACCGGGCGATGGAGGGCATCGTGCGGCAGATCCGGCGGGCTGACCCGGCCACCGACATCTGCTTCGTCTACACATTTGTCGCGGGCCAGCGCGCCGAAGTCGTCAAGACGGGCCTGACGCGCGCCATGCGGCGCGACGAGGTCGTCGCCGCCCGCTACGGCATCCCCAGCGTCAACATGGCCCTGCCCGCCGCGCGGCAGATCGAGGCGGGAACGCTGACAGACACGCAATTCTTCAAAGACGGCACCCACCCGACCGACGCCGGATACAGGATCTACGCCGACGCCGTCATCGCGTTCCTGGAATCGCAGCGAGCGCACAAGGCCGCATCTCTGACGCCTCGCCCCCTGCCCCCGCCGCTGCGCCCCGACTCGCTGGAACACGCCCGCATGATCTCCCCGGCTCAGATGGTCCCCCTCGGCGCGGGCTGGGCGACCGACACGCACAACCCGACCGGCAGCTTCCCCACCCTGCTGGTCTCGGACACCCCCGGTGCGACCCAGACCGTCGCCTTCGCCGGCCCCATCCTCGCCATGTTCTATGTGCTCGGCCC
>JANLUQ010000330.1:0-2260 GCA_031363565.1 Armatimonadota bacterium
CGAACACAAGGTTCGCCCCTACGGGCGGCAGGTGGAGCGTGTAGGGGCGAACCTCCGTGTGCGCACTCCTTTCTCAGTGCGCGCCCTTCATCCGATCCCCGCGCGGCACAGGGCGCACAGCGGGGCCGTTTCGCTCTCAACGGCCCCAGCCTCAGCGGGCGCGGCGAGCGCCCCGCAGCGGGGGCAGGGGGACCAGCCTCGGCGGCGCTTCCACTCATCAGCGCGGGCGGCGTGGAGCATGACGGCGCGGATGCGCCCGCGCAGGGCATCTTCGGTGATGGCGGCGAGGGCGGTTTCGATGCGCACGCTCACTTCTCTCGGGAGCGTGATGCGGGCCAACTCTTGGGTGGTGGGCGTCGGGGCAGGGGGGGCGGGCGGCTTCTTCTTGTCGCGGGCCAAACCGCTGGCCTTGAAGTGGATGTCGGTCAAGACGCGCCCGCCCAGCTTGCTGTTCAGCCGGCGCAGCATGTCCTCTTTGAGCAGGGTCAACTCGTTGGCCCAGACGCTGTTCTTGACGCGCACGAACAGGACGCCATCGCGTACGGACTCGACCTTGGTGACGCCCGCCACCTGTGGGCCGACGACGCCGACCCAATGGACTTTCGCCAGGTGGGGCCGGAGCGCCTTCGCCAGCTCCTGCGACTGCAAGAAGCCGCTGACGGCGCTGGCGGCGGGCGCCATACCGCGCGTTCTTCGTGGTGCCTGCGGGTCTCTCATGGCATCTGCCTCATTGCTTGGTGACCTCCCCGTCGGTGACGGAGTAGACGGCGGCGCACTCCAGGACGGCGGGCGAGAAGGCGCGCAGGTTGGTGCAGGAAAGAAATGTCTGCGACCCGGCCCGCGCGGTCAGGTCGAACAGCAGGCCGCGCCGGGCATCATCGAGGTCCGAAAGCACATCGTCCAGCAGCAGCAGCGGCGGCTCGCCGACCAGTTCTTCGATGAACTGCCGCTCGGCCAGCTTCAGGGACAGGGCGACGGTGCGCTGCTGGCCCTGCGAGCCGAACAAACGGCAGTCCGACCCGTTGACCAGGAAGGCGATATCGTCGCGCTGCGGGCCGCGCACGGTCACGCCGCGCGCTGCCTCCTCCCCGGCGACTTGGGCCAGTTCTTCCACGAAGCGCTCCTGAATGGCGGAGGCTTCGGAGAGGCCCTCGATCGCGAACGATGGCAGGTAGGTGACGCGCAGCTCGTCTCGCTGGTCGCTCAGGGTCCGGTGCGTCTCGGAGGCAAGCTGGGCCAGTCGTTCCAGGAACAGGCGGCGGCGCTCGATCAGCCGCGCCCCGTGGTGGGCCAGGCCCTCGTTCCAGGCCGGCAGGCTCTCGCGGGCCGCGCCGGAGATACGCCCATCGCGCAGGTCGCGCAGAAGCCGATTACGCTGCTCCAGAGTCTTGCGGTACGACCCCAGTGCGAGGACATAGCGCGGGGAGGTCTGCGCGATCTCTAAATCCAAAAAACGGCGGCGGATGGACGGCTCGCCCCGGATGATCTCCAGATCGCCACTGTCGAAGAGGACGGCGTTGAGCTGGCCGATGACCTCAGACAGCCGCGTATGCTTGACTCCGTTGATCCGGGCGGCCTTTTTCTCGGTCTGGGACAGGGCCATTTCGATCTCGATGTCGCTGGTCTTCTCCCGGACGACATCGGCGATGATGCGGGCGGCGGGCGTGCCGAACCGGACCAGCTCGATATCCTTGCCGGCCCGCGACGACTTGCTGGTCGCCAGGATGTAGAGACTTTCCAGCAGGTTGCTCTTGCCCTGGGCATTGCGCCCGACAAAGATGTTCAGTCCTTCCCCCGGCTCGATACGGAGCGTTCCGTAATTCCGAAAGTTTTCTAGCTTGAGAGATGTGACGTGCATGGCGTGTGACTCTTCTAATCTTAGCGTAAGAGTCTAATTCTTTATGGTAGTAGTAATAGGTGTGTGACTCAGTTGTGACTCAACGAATCTCGGTGAGGCCGACCTGCCGAAATCGCGCGGATTCAGCCGACTTTCCGCGACTTTCCCCAGGCGGCTTTACGATCTCCGGCGAGAACCGCCTGATTCCGAGAGGCACGCTGAGTCACATCCGCCTGTGACTCAAGTGTGACTCAGGGACGAATTTTGTGACTCTGTGACTCAGCGCGATTCGTTGAGTCACAAAAGGTGCCCGTTGAGTCACGCTATGTCACAGTGAGTCACAAGTTGAGTCACAAGTTGAGTCACATCCTACCCCCGCGACAAGTCGCGCCCCCTCCCTCGGAGGGAAGGGTGGGTGAATAG
>JANLUQ010000345.1:0-9417 GCA_031363565.1 Armatimonadota bacterium
TTTTGGCTGTCGGAATTGTCGCCTTTTTAGTGGTCATTCTAGCAAACTTTTTCCTCACTCCTGTCTTGTTAGGGCCACCCAATTCAGTGTTGTTCTGGCTTCTCAGTGGTGCCGTGTTGCGCGCGTTCACCACGGCCAATACGGCTCCGGCCAAACGTATAAAAGGAACGACATGAGCCGATTAAGAATCGCTATAGTTGCCAATCACATCCATTTTCGCGGGGGCATGGAGCGGTACTGCGCGGAACTTGCGACCGCCCTCTGCACTGAGCATGATGTCCACCTGTTCACCTGCGAGGCAGACGACATGCCGTTGGATAAGGTCACTGTCCATCCCGTCAGGGCGATTCAGAAGCCGTTCGCCGCACTATTCGCCCAGTTCTACTATCAGACCAGCCGGATGATCCGCATGGAGGACTACGACATCGTCCACACTATGGGCGGCATCACGGCCCGGCAGAACATCGTGACAGCCCACTACTGCCAGTACGCCTGGGGCGACGCCATCCGACGGGAGCCGGGGGCGCGCGAAGGCATCAACGCCTACCACCAGTTCATGTGGCGCATGAGCGGCTACTTCGAGAAGAAAGCCATCGCGTCCGCCCAGACCCTGGGGATCAGCGCCAACTCGGAGCGCACAAGCGGCGACCTCGTGAAGTTCTACGGGGCCGACCCGGCCAAGATACAAGTCATCTACAACGGCGTCGACTCGGACCGCTTCACTCCGGCAAACGTCCGGCACCGGAGCGCCATTCGGCAGCGCTACGGCATCCCCGACGCAGCCCTCGTCGTCCTGTTCGTCGGAGAATACCGGCGCAAGGGGCTGGCGACCGTCGTCCGCGCCGTAGGCGACCTTCAGGACCCGCGCGTACATCTGCTGGCAGTCGGCAGGGGCGACGCGGAACACTTTCGGGCTTTGGCGGCGCAGGCAGGGATCGCGGGCCGCGCGACCTTCGCTGGCCCAACGCGGGACGTCGAGCAGGTCTTCGGCGCGGCAGACTTGTTCGCGTTCCCGACCTACTACGAGCCGTTCGGCATGGTGATCACCGAGGCTATGGCTTCCGGTCTGCCCGTCATCACCAGCCGGAGCGCGGGGGCTTCGGAGATGATCACGGAAGGGATGAGCGGCCTCTTGCTTGATCGGCCTGGGGACTCGGAAGAATTAAGCCGAAAGATAATGTCTCTTCTCGCGGATGAGCCAGGACGGAAAGAGATGGGTTTGCGGGCACGCCCCGCCGCGTCCGGCTATAACTGGTCACACGTTGCTGAGGACACCCTGCGGCTCTATTACCGGAGCCTTGGCCGGGAACAACCAGTGGCAATACTGTAATAATCACAGTGACGGGGAACGGCAAAAAGGCCATGATACAAATGGGGGCACATCTAAAAAGGAACACGAATATGCCCACCACTGTCACCGGCAAAGCCATTGCCAGCCGCAATGCCACCACACACGGACTCTTCGCCCGCGATGTCGTCCTTCCCTCGCTCGGTGAGGACCCCGAAGGCTACCGACAGCTCGAAGCCGAATGGATGGCCCAGCTTCCTCCCCGTACCCTGCTCGAACGTCACTATGTCGAAAAGATCGCCGCCGCCTCCTGGCGTCTGCGCCGTCTCCACCGCTGGCAGGCCCAGCTCTTTGAGGATAACAGCCTCTCCGAATGCGAACGCCTGGACCGGCTCGACCGCGCCATGCGCCACGAGACCGCCCTGCACCGCCAGATTGACACCGCCGTCAAAATGCTGAACAAGGATGCCCCGCAGCTCTTCGCCCAGCGTGTCCGCGATCAGGTCCTGGAAGACCTGCGGCTCTGGGAGGGGGACTGCCGGGAGGACCCAACCGACGCGCTGGCGGTGGCGATGGAGACGAGCGACCGCCTGCTCCGGCTCCGCAAGGCCACCATGCAGGCCGTCAATGAGCTGTCCGTCGCTCCCCTCGACACCTGCCCCAAAGAAGTTGGTGAAGAAATTTGCGAAAACGAACTACCGCCCCGCGAAGCCGCCGCCCCTACCGGAAACGAGATGCCCGAAGACGAACGGGTAAAGGACGACAGCGACATCAAAAAATGCGAAAACGAACCGGCCCCGTGGCACTGGGACCCACGCCGCGTCACCGAATACCTTAATCCAAACCACCAGACCGAGGCTATTCGAGCCTGCACCCAGCGTGCCCAGCGTCGGAAAGTCCTGCAAGCGTGACCGCACGCTCCCCCTCCTGTTCCGGCTCCCCCACTCTTGGGGGTGGGGGGGCCTCTTGTGACCTTTATGCACATACTCTTTCTAGCCGACGCCATCTTTGACGACATCCCCGGCGGCTCGCGCGTCGTCGCCCGCGAGCTGGCCTGCGGGCTGACCGCACGGGGGCATCAGGTCACCATCCTGGCCGGGCATCAAAAGCCGGGGACGCCCGACGATACCCTCCTGGGCGGCGTCCGCGTCGTCCGCTACCACGGCGCCGGCAGCCCCCTCGCCTTCGTGCGCGAGGGCCGCAAGGCCTGCGCGCGCCTCTGGGCCGAGCAGCCCTTTGACGTCGTCCACACCCACTTCGCCTACGCCGCACTGGGGCCACTCCAGGCCGTGCCCCACGCCGCCCACGTCCGCTCCTTCTACGGGCCCTGGAACGAAGAGGGCTGGGTCGAGGACACCACCGGCCGGCAGGGAAAGCTAGGGATGGCCAAGGCGCGGCTGAAACGGAGCCTGCGCCGCCGGGTCGAGGCCGCAAACCTTCAGCGCAGCCGGACCGTCCTCGTCCTCAGCGAGCACTCACGCGGCGAGGTACAGGCATTCGGCTACCCCGACCGGAATATCACTCTCATCCCCGGCGGCACCGACATTGACCGCTTCCGGCCCGCCCCAGACAAGTGGGCCGTCCGCCAAAGCCTCGGGCTGCCGCAGGACCGGACCCTCCTGCTCTCCGTCCGGCGGCTCGCGCCGCGCATGGGGCTGGACAACCTCATCCGCGCCCTCCCCGCCGTCGTGGCCCAGTGCCCCGATGCCCTCCTGCTCATCGGCGGCAAAGGGCCGGAGCGGGAGCATTTAGAGCAGCTCGCCGCCGAGACCGGCATGGCAAACCACGTCCGCCTCCTTGGCTTCATCCCCGACGATCGGCTCGCCGCCCACTACCAGGCCGCGGACATCTTCGTGCTGCCCACCCTCGCCCTCGAAGGTTTCGGGCTGGTCACCACCGAGGCGCTCGCCTGCGGCCTGCCCGTCATTGGTACCCCAATCGGTGCCACCCCCGAGATCCTCAGCGGTCTCGACGACCGCCTCATCTCCCAAGGCACCGCCCCCGAAGACTTGGCGCGGGCCATCCTGGGCTATCTCAGCGGCGACTGGTCGGCGGGCCTTACCCCCGAACGGCTTTACCGCCACGTCGCCCAGCGCTACACCTGGGAACGCCACGTCGCCGAGACCGAAAAGGTCTACCATGCGCTCCTCAGCGCCGCCCACTCTGCGCGCCGAACACCCGCGGAGGCCCGTGTTCCTCCCGCTGCCCCGGACCAAATTCTTTGACACTGGAGTGATCTCTAGATGCCCACGCATACTACCGTCAGCTTCAAGGATGATTTCTTTTTGAATTACTTGGTGGATAACCCAAACAGGCCGTGCCGGACCATCCTCTACCTCGACCATACGGCCAAGATGGGCGGGGGCGAGATCGCCCTGCTCAACCTCGTCGCCGCGCTCGACAAAAAGTGTTACCACCCGATCGTGGTCCTGGCCGCAGACGGCCCTCTGGTGGCCCGCCTGCGGGACGCCGGGATCGAGACCCACGTCGAGCCGCTCGCCGCTTCCGTGCTGGAGACGCGCAAGGACAGCATCGGCCCCAAGTCGCTGCTGCGGATCGCGCAGGCCGGCGCGTGCGTCCGGTACGCCTTCCGGCTCGCCCGGCTGGCCCGGCGGCTCGGGGCCGACCTGATCCACACCAACTCCCTGAAGGCCGACCTTTATGGGGGGCTGGCGGGGCGGCTGGCCGGCATCCCCGTCCTGTGGCACGTCCGCGACAGCATTGACGGCCACTACCTGCCCCCCCGCGTCGCTGCCGCCTTCCGGGGCCTGTCCCGCATCGTCCCCAAAGCCGTCGTCACCAACTCCGAGAGCACCCTCCGGACGCTGCGCCCGGTGCGGGGCCAGCTCACCGCGACCGTCTACAGCGGCCTCGCCGCCTGCTCCCCCGGCGCCGCCCTCGACCATGCCCTGAGCGCGCCGCCGGTCGAGGATGACATGCGGCGTCAGGTGATCCATGATGGCTACGATCCAGAAATGTTCGCCCCCACGCCCATCGCGCCCGGCCCGGAGATCCCTTCCCCTCACGTCGCCGGGGCTGCGGTGATCGCCCTCGTCGGACGCATCGCCGGCTGGAAGGGGCAGCACATCTTCCTCCAGGCCGCCGCCCTGGTCCGGGACCGATTCCCGCAGGCCCGGTTCCAGATCATCGGGGCGCCCCTGTTCGGCGAGCACGAGTACGAACGATCCCTGCACCAAATGGTCTGCGACCTGGGAATAGGAGACCGGGTCGAGTTCCTAGGCTTCCGCGAGGACGTGCCCGCCCTGCTGGCCGGGGCGGACCTCGTGGTCCACGCGAGCACGTTAGGCGAGCCGTTCGGGCAAGTAGTCATCGAGGGAATGGCGGCCGGGAAGGCGGTCATCGCGACGGACGGCGGTGCCCTGCCGGAGATCGTGATCCCCGGCGTGACCGGCCTGCTGGTGCCGATGGGAGACGCGCCCGCGATGGCGGAGGCGATGGCCGCCCTCCTCTCCGACCCGGCCCGCGCGGCGGCGATGGGCGCGGCCGGGCGGCAGCGCGTCCAGGAGCACTTCACCATCGCCCACACGGTTCGCAAGCTCGAAGGCATCTACGAGCACCTGCTGCGGTAGGTACCCACACAGAAAAACGCCCCACCGTCATGACGGCAGGGCGAGTTACGGCGGCTTCCCGGTCTTAGGCGGTCTGACGGGTCTGCCGCTTGCGGGCGCGCAGCATCAGGCCGGCCAGCCCAAGGCTCCCAAGAGCCATGGAGACGAGCGAACCGGGTTCCGGGACGGCGGGCGCAGGGGGATGGGCTGGAGTGGGAGGAGTCAAAAAGAGGCAGGGAGCAAAAACTTCTTGCTCCCCGCGTGAGCAATCGCTCAATCAGGTAGTGATTCTCACTAGATCATGTCGTTCGCACGGCGGCGCTTGCGGGCGCTTAGGACCATGCCCATCAGGCCAAGGCCACCTATGACCATCGTCGCCACCGAACCCGGCTCGGGGACAGCGGGAGCAGGACTAGCGCCATTCAGGCGGATATGGAAGGTAGTCGTTACGTTGTTCAGGGACGTCGAAATGTGAAACCCATAAGGATTCGTCGCGGCCAGTCCCGTCAGGTCATTTCCGAAGGTGAACAGAAGCGACTTACCCGGCAAGATCGGATTAGACTTGGAATCATTGGTAAAACCCACGACGTTAGTGCTGTTCGTAACGAACTTATAGCCTGTAGGCTCCGATACGGTAGACAGGGGTGTGGCACCCGCTGTGAACGTGCCGGTATCACTGAGCAGAAAGTCCCCAAAGATGCTCGTCACAGTCTCACCGGTTGACAGAGTGGTCCCTTTAATCAAGGTGATAGTGAGCTTGGGACCGCTTTGCAGGACAGTGATACCGCCACTGGCGAAGGTCGTCAGAGTGAAGGAGTTTAAGTCGTTCTGAGCCTGTGCCTGTCGTGTCCCAGCGCCCAATACTACGGCGGCCAATGTCAAGAGGAGCATCGCATTGCGTTTCCAGTTTGTTATATTCATTTTCATTTTTTCACCCCCCCTCTAGGATAGAATTGATAGCGTAACATATAAAGCATACTGCATAAACCATGCCAATCAAGCAGAGAATCTTAAATAAGAGACATTATTTTCAAAAAAACTGGCAAGAATCACGTTCCGAACAGGGGATCGTAATACGGGACACGCAATCGTTAGGGGCAGGGGCACGATGAAACAGCCTCCGGCCTTTAGGACCGAAGGCTGACAGTTCAAGCTAACATTTTGTGCGAAGTCTTTTGCTACAGTGTCGAGCAGACCAGCTCGGTAGTTGGCCTATTCGGTATTGTTGACGCTGCGTGATCGGTTGTAGCCATGGACGAACAGCGCTAGACAGACCTCGTGCATCCTGACGCCCTTTCTAACTGATGTTACGCAGTCCCGCCCTGAAGGGCAGGTCTGGGTGGCGAGGACGCCGACCGCCCTGCGGGCGGAGGATCAAGACCGCCCGGCGAGCGGGAGAGAATCCCGGTCTTAATCTTCCGGTCGCAGACCGGTTGGCCGCAGGCCCCCCAGACCTGCCCTTCACGGCGGGACTGCATGACGTCGATGACTAGAGGGGAGCGTCTGACGAACGGACCAGGCAATCCTTCTGCACTGGTCCACATTGGCTACCCGCAGGGCGCGGCTGAGGATGGGCTGCTGATGGTTTTGGGAGGCTGCCCATCCTCGCCGTTCCGGGGCGGACACGTCATCCAGGCTTATTATGGGCCGTGGAGTGCACGATTGTTAACGCATGCCCTGAGAGGCGGCCCCCACTGACCACGCAGGATCCAGACGGTTTTAGAGGCTTTTGGGAGGACGAGGAGCAGGCCGCGCAGAACCGCTGTGCTTGTTGCTGTTCAGGGAGAAGACAAGAAAGACGAAACAGACGCCGAGAACCAAAGTGGATAGCTTTCGGCGTCTGTCAATGTTTCAGACAGGCATAAATCGGTGGCGGGTGCTGAGTTTGCCGGAGGGAAAACTGATTAAGCTGTCGTTGTCACCATATAAGTCACCGTATGTCCACCGGGGAAACTAATCGTAACAGTATCCACTGTGCCCGCTACGGTGCCCGATGAAGTTGATGTTTTGACATCTGTATTTGCTATCTTGGTCGTGAACGCTGAATTGCTGTCGGTTACGTTTGTAGTCTTAGCAGCAGCAGTTGGAGTAGCCCCAAGATACTGGGTTAGGGTGACGCTCTTATTCTGCTCAGAGGTGGTCGCGGGAAAGGTTTGGGTTAAGTCCCGCGCCGTGCTGCCAACCGGGTAGCTCTGAGATTTTATGTTGCAGTCATCTGTCGCAGCAGACGCATTGCCATTGGTCGGAACCAAAGCCGCCGCTGTTCCCAGCAGAATGAAAACCAGCCCGGCGCGAGTAAGTCTTTGTGAAAGCGTCATGATTTGCCCCATGCCCATCTCAACATGGAAAGATGCGATCTCCCCGATGCGTCCATGCCGGTACAGCTAGCAGGTATGCGTATTATACACGATTCTCACGGATTTGCAGCAGTATTTTCGGCAGGTTTGACAGCCACCGGCAGAGAAACTTGGTAGGGGCGGCTGAACTGGTCCCAATAGTACGCCGTCGCTGTGACCCGGCTCACGCCGGGGGCGATGCTGCCCTGCCAGCCGGAATGCTCCACGTCCCGGCTGCTGGAAAGGAACGTCGGGCTGGTCTTCGTCAGGCTGCCCTCCGTCACCTGCCAGACGGTACCGGGCGCGGTCGGACGTGGGGTGCCGTCAGGGGCGCGGTAGGTGGCCGTCCACAGGACGCGCGTCCCCGGTGCGACTGGGCCGGAGGGCTGGGCGGTCACGGTCAAAGTTCCACGCGGGGTTGTCCGCCCATCTGCACGGAGCCGGTCGCCGATGCCCATGATAACCAGGGCGGCGGCTGTTCCTGCGCTCAAAGGGACCAGCCAGTCGGCGAGGCGCGCGGGGATTGCCCTGCCGGATTCATGCAGCATCGCGACGCCCAGGCCCAGCGTGACCCAGAACAGCGACGAGACGCCGGGGAAGGTATAGGAAGGGGCGCCGACCATGTCCACGCCGCCCGCGACGGTGGCGGCCAGGCAGCCCAGCAGGAGGGTCCGCCGCTCCCGGTCCAGCGTAGGCAGCGCGCGCAGGCCCGCCAGGAGAAAGGCGGCCAGGACGCCGAACTGGAGGATCACACCCACCCCACCCGTCTCGGCGGCCCATTGCACCCAGAAATTATGGGCGAGGTTCGAGTGGCCCGTCCCCGCCCCCAGCACCTCGGATACATCATCGCCCTGATGGGTCCACCGCCCCTGCATAACGGGCCACGCGCCCAGGCCCCAGCCGGTGATCGGCGCTTCCGAGGCCATCCGGCAGGCGGACCGCCAGCGGTGCAGGCGATCGGTGAGGGAGGTATCGTCGCCCGCATGGGCGAGGGTCGCCGCCCGGTGCGAGACCAATGGGGCAAGTTCGCCGAAGGCCAGCAGACCCGCGAAGGCCAGGACGAGAAGCAGAGCCGGACCGATGACGAGGGCGCGGTTACTGCGGGTCAGCCGGATGGACGAGTAGCGCAGGGTCAGGACGACCAGCAGGACAAGCCCCACCGCAGCCCCGAACCAGGCAGAGCGGGTGCGCGCAAGCAGTAGGGCCGCGCCGATCACGAGGGCCGCGCCCTGGGCGAACAGCAGACCCTTCTTCGAGTCCTGGTCACGGTCCAGGGCCAGGGCCAGCCCGAGCGGCAGCAGGAGGACGAGGAACGATCCGAGCTGCTCATGGTTGCCGAAGAGGCTATGGATGGCGTCGGTGCTGAAGTTGCCCTCCGCCCCAAACTCGACCAATCCCCACAGGCCGACGGCCGCACCCAAGCCGAGCAGCAGGTAGGGAAGCAGCCGCGTCTCCTGAGGCCGCAGGACGGAGGATGCCACGAAGTAGACACCCGCGCCCAGGGCAAGGCGCAGCAGCTCGGCGACGGCGACGGCGGGGTATGGCGCAAAGGCTGCGCTCAAGCCGCTCCAGGCCAGCAGGCCCAGCAGCCAGAGAGAGGGGCCGCGCAGGGCGGCGAGGGTGAGGCGGCCCGAGGCGGGACCGGCGGCGGCGATCAAGGTGTAGACCAAAACGACGGCGGCTTGCAGCAGGTGGGAGCGGACCGGACGGGACAGCCAGGGCATCTCGGCCAGCAGCGCGAGGAGGAGGATACCGAAGAGGCAGAGGAGGAAGACAAGGTCAGCGAGCCTACGCCCTACCGATAGCCCTGCTGCCAACCGGTGGCGCGGCTTCCCATCGGGGCGGTGCGCGGGGTGCAGAGGCATTCGTGAGTTGTGGTAAGGTGGCATAGATATATGAGGACAGTATACCTCGTGATGTCACGCCGGACACGGATCCAGGCATTGAAATGCCCGTCTGGGAGGCTCCGCCGACCGTCCAGAGGGCGCAAGAAAGAAACGCAAGAAAAGGTAGTGCTGTCGTTCTCCGTCCCCTGGACGGTCAGCGGCGGAGCCGCTTCAGAGACGGGGACTTCAGTACCCGGCCCTAATACCCGGCCTTAACACCCGGCAGGCAGCATAGAGGCGAAACGCGACCTTCCACCGCGAAAAACAGCCACTAGACGGCTGGAAAAATTATTTTTACGAAATTCGCGAATCTTTGCCTTTTCCTTCACTTTGGCATT
>JANLUQ010000350.1:0-3938 GCA_031363565.1 Armatimonadota bacterium
GCCGCAATCCTCACCAGCACCCTTCCGGGAAGTAATAGCCTCCGATCGCCTCTCGCGCTCGGCCTGGTGTTCGGGGCGGCCTTCCCCTGCCTCCTGCTGCTCACCTCCAGCATCAAGGCGAAGGTCAGGCGCCTGCCCCAAGCGGTCGGGCTGGTGGAAGGCTTCCGGGACACCGCGCCGCCTCTTGCCTGCGCCCTCGCGCTCCTCTACGGCGGCCTGACCCTATGGACGGTGCATCAGGAGAACGCCGTCAACTCGGGCCTGGAGCGGTCCCTGCACGGGGAGGGACAGACCCTCGCCGCTCAGACGGGAAAGCCTTGGCCGGGGCCGGTACGGTAGCCTCTGTCGAGCCGGGAGCCGCGCCGAGGGCCGAGTGGTTGAAAACCACTCGCTAGGCGAGGTGTCCTTCGGACACAGGACATGATCCCACGGAAACACGGCATGTCCAAGATCTGTGTTCTCGTCCGAAGGACGCTTGTCCTAGCGAGTGGTTTTTAACCACTCGGCTCCTTCCCGCGCGACGTATCTCATGGAACGTACTGGAGAGGTCCGGCGCGCAGCGGGTCAATCGCGGGCTGTAGCCGGATGCGCGGGAAGAAGGGCAGGCAAAGGAGGAAGGGCAAGAAGGAGGGCGCAGCAAGCGGCGCCCCTACGACGAACCCGTGTTCAACGGCCTTCTTCAACCGCGCAGCGGTTTTCACTTAACAGTAGGCCAGCACTTCCAGTGCCGGTGCCGTTCTCTTTCCGCGCACCCGGCTACAGCCCAGCGGGCAGGATTCCGGCCTGTATGCGGCGAACAAAGGGACATGACAGTCGCCGAACAGCCGCCCGCCGAGACACCCACGACCGACATCAGCCGGTTCTTTACCAACAGCGACCGCAATGTGTATGCGCTCAAGAACCTGCCGGAAGAGGTCGTCGCCTACCTCTTCGCCCGCTACTCCCGCTCGCGCCTGTCGCTGCGCGAGGATCTGCGGAACATGATCGAAGCCGAAGACATGGGCGCCCTCATCGGGTCAGGCACTTCGGACGACCCTGGCGCGGCCTTCACGCAGATTCAGGACCGGGCGCGCACATTCGCCGAGCGCTATGTGCTGGGCTATGGGCATTCCAGTGTGGCCGAGCATGGCTGCGTCCACCTCGCCCTCGAAAACGTCAGCATCGTCGCCTCCAAGCTCATCGAGGACGCCCGGCTGGCCTCCTACACCGAGAAGAGCACCCGCTACGTCGCCTTCGACCCGAGCAAAGTCTACTACCCACCCGCTGTGATGGCCGACGCGCGCCTTGCTGACGACTATGGGCAGACGATCCGCGCTTTGCTGGACGCCTATGTTGGCTGGAACGAGGACTTCATCGCCCAGATCAAGGCGCGGACACCGCGCGGTGAGAAGCAGACCGAGCGCGCCTATGAGGCCGCAAGCCGCGCGACGGCCTTCGACCTCCTGCGCTACCTCCTGCCCGCTGCCACCCACACCAATGTCGGCCTGACCCTCAATGCCCGGACCTTGGAGCACCTGATCACCAAGCTGCTCTCGCAGCCTTTGGAGGAGGGGCAGGAACTGGGCCGGCGCATCAAAGAGGAGGCGCAGCACATCGTCCCGACCCTGCTCAAGTACGCCGACCACAACGCCTACCGGGCCGAAACGGGCGAGGCGATCACGGAACTAGCGCGGGAGGTGCTGGGGGATGGACCACCCCCTGCCCTCAATTATGGGGCCCCATTATTGGGGGCGGGGGGGGCCTCTCCCGTCACCCTCCTCTTTTCCGACCCGGATGCCGATGAAAGACTCGTCGCCGCCATCCTCTACGGCGCATCGCAGATGCCGATGGAGTCGCTGCTGGCCCGCATCAAAACAATGGACCCGGCGACCAAAGAGCGTATCATAGACGAGTACCTAAAGCGGCGCGGCAAGCATGATGCGCCGGGGCGCGCGCTGGAGCGACTGTCCTGCACGGTCGAGATGACGATGGACTACGGCGCGTACCGCGACATCCAGCGGCACCGTATGGCGACGCAGACGACGCAGGCATTGACGCCCGCCCGAGGGTATGAGATGCAGCCCGAAGTCGAAACGTTCGGCTACAAAGAGCAGTATGAAGAACTGATGGCGCGCGCCGCCCGGACCCATGCCCGGCTCCAGGACGCCGGGCTGGTCCACGAGGCGGCCTACGTCCTGCCACTGGCGACCCGGATCCGCGTGCTGTTCACCTGGAACCTGCGCGAAGTGACCCATTTCGTCGAGCTGCGCTCGGCCCGGCAGGGCCACCCCTCTTACCGAAAGATCGCGCAGGAGGTATACCACGCCGTCGCTGCCGCCCACCCGCTGATCGCGCGCTACATGCGCCCTAACCTGAAGACCTATGCCCTCACACGAGAATAACCCGGGCGACCGCGACGATAAGCCGCGGTACCGCCGCAAGATGCCCGATCACGCAAGCCTCAGCAAGGGGGGCATCCCCCTGATGCGGTTCGAGCTGCCCGATAATGCCCTGGCCGGTTACCCGCCCGCCCCGGCTTCGGAGGCGCCGCCCTTTATATTAGAGGCCCCCAGCGTCACCCAAGGGATAGAGACGTCGCTTGCTGCGCCCAATCCGGCAGGAGAAGAGGGCGCGGCAAGCAGCGCCCCCCCGGATTTGTCCATTCCGGTTCCCCCCAAGCTGCGGAAAGGGGGACCTATCTCCCTGGCGGCCCCCTCCATCGTCTTCCCCCGCATCCATCCGCGAGGTATGGACCCCAAGCGCCGCGCCCTGCTCTGGGGGCTGCTCTGGGGGCTGCTCGGGCTTGCGGCAGGCGTCCCGATCCTTCTCACCTTGATCGGCGCGCTCACCTCGCCTCCCCACGTCAAGGGTATTCCCACTGGCCACCTCGTCTATCTGGAGGCCGAAGCGCCTTCGGAGAAGACGACCACGCTGCGCGGGCTGTATGTCACCGGACCGGGCGGGGATTCGCGCCTGCTGACACACGAGAACGAGCCGCAGGACATCGACGGCGGCGTCCGCGAGTGGATCACGCAGCCCGCCCTGTCGCCCGACGGTACGCAGCTTGCGTTTGAAAAGCAGCTCATCATGCTTCAAGAAGAGAAGCAGACCATCCAGAACCAGGTCTGGGTGATGTCCCTAGCCCCCGGCAGCGCCGGCCTGCCGCGCCTGGTCATAGACCTGACGGCCGGGAAGCTCAAGCAGATCGTCGGACTGGCCTGGGACTCGGACTCGTCCCTGCTGTTCCTGGAGGACGGTGTCGAGTACAGCGTCCCGACCGAGATGCCCGACCAGCCGCTGAAGATCCCACTCGATCTGCACGGGCTGACCCTCGCAACCACCCCCGACATCTCGGCCACCCGCAGCCCTGCCCTGGCCGAGTCCGGCCGCTTCGTCTACGGCGTCCAGACCCCGAACGGCCCGCGGACGCTGGTTCAGAACGCGGGGGCCGTCACGCCCGGCCCCGCCGCCGCCGTCTTCGCCCTCGCCCCGACGGGCGACCGGATCGCCTTCGTCCCGCCCGGGAGCGGGTACGGCAGCGGCGGGGCCGTTCTCCGCACCTATGACCTCGCCACCAATGCCTATGGCCCCGACATCCCCGTCCGTTGGGGCTGGTCCGTCTTCGGCCGCCGCCACGTCACCTCCCTGCGCTGGTCCCCCGACGGCACACAGCTCGCCTACACCGTCAGCAAGCCCCCCGTCCCCGAAGACGAGATCTTCGTCGTAAACATCGCCTCCGGCAAGACCGTCCAGCTCCCCTACCGCGCAGGCCGGGCGGCCTGGGACTGGTCGAAGTAGCGAAGGAGCGGGGCGAAGGAGCGGGGCGAAGTGCCATCGGGTGCAGTGCCATCGGGTGCAGTGCCGTTGGGTGCAGTGCCGTTGGGTGCAGTGCAGCCCCGCCGTGAACGGCAGGTCTGGGGGGCGCAGACGCCGACCGCCCTGCGGGCGGGAGAGAATCC